>JAZOOC010000094.1:0-10494 GCA_045654825.1 Clostridia bacterium
ACTTTTTTTTGTGAGTTTCGGCAGTTGTATTCTGATATATAAATCCGCCTGTATCTGTAAGCATTGCCGCATATAAAGCGGTAGCAATTTCAGCACTTATATATATATTCATATCCCACAAAAGGTCTGCTATTATTTCTCCGCAGGAAGCAGATTCTCCATCTATATAATTATACTTACCATATCCCTCGTTGGTTTCGTGATGGTCTATAACTGCTGTTTCTTTCACGAATAATTCAACACATTTTCCAAGTCTTTTTGTATCTCCTGTATCAACAGCAATAACAAGGTCATAGTCCTCACCGAAATCATCCATCGAAACAAACTCGTGTCTGAACATGGAAAAATAGTCGGACAACGGCTCTTCGGTAACCGCATATACAGTTTTCCCCAAAGACTGCAGTCCTTTTTTCAATGCGTATGACGAGCCAATTGCATCACCATCGGGATTTATATGGGTTAATATGAGTATACTTTCCGCTTCTTCGATTGCTCTTATTATATCTCCAACCATTAGTTATCTTCCTTGCTGAGTTTTCTGATTTTTTCTATCATTTCCGTACCATATTCGATTGAATTATCAAGCACGAAAATAAGCTCGGGGGTATTTCTCAATTTAAGATTTCTGCCTACTTCTCTTCTTAAAAAGGACGCGGCATTTTTAAGCCCCTCGATAGCTTTTTGTTTCTGATTTTCGTCTGCCATAACACTTACATAAATTTTTGCAAATTTCTGGTCTTTTGTAACTTCGGCGGCAGTTACCGAAGTAAGCATGGGAATTCTCGGGTCTTTTAATTCCCTTATAAGACCCGAGAGTTCTTTTCTCATTTCATTATTAATTCGCTGACCTCTTAATGAAGGCATATTATCTTCCTTTCTTAGTCAGTTACCTCTTCCTCAACGAATGATTCAATTACATCGCCGAGCTTGATATCGTTGTATTTTTCAATACCGATACCGCATTCGTAGCCTTCGGCAACTTCTTTTGCGTCTTCTTTAAATCTCTTAAGTGAGTTAAGCTCGCCCTCAAAGATAACGATACCGTCTCTTACGATACGAACTTCACTGTTTCTCTTGATTTTACCGTCGGTTACATAACAACCTGCGATAGTACCAACGCCTGTAATTTTAAAGGTATCTCTTACCTCGGCATGACCGAGAACCTTTTCAACATATTTGGGAGCAAGCATACCTTTCATAGCTGCTTCCATTTCTTCAATTGCCTGATAGATAACTCTGTATAATCTTATATCTACATTTTCTCTTTCAGCAGAAGCAGTAGCGCCATTATCAGGACGGACATTGAAGCCTACGATAATAGCATTGGAAGCATTCGCAAGCATAACATCGGATTCTGAAATAGCACCAACACCGCCGTGAATAACGCTTACTCTTACTTCTTCATTTGTGAGCTTGGAAAGTGACTGTGTTACAGCTTCAACCGAGCCCTGAACATCTGCTTTTACAATAACATTAAGCTCTTTCATCTGACCTTCGCTTATATGATCGAAGAGGTTTTCAAGTGTAACTTTCTGCTGCGCCTTGAAAGACTCTTCTTTCTTATCGAATTTTCGAAGTTCAATAAGTTGTTTAGCTTTTCTTTCGTCTTTAACAACATTAAATGTATCTCCGCCGATGGGAACTTCGTTAAGACCGATTATTTCAACAGGAACAGAAGGTCCTGCCTCTTTTATATTCTGACCTTTATCGTTGGTCATAGCACGGACTTTACCCGATGTCATACCTGCGATTAAATAATCGCCGACTCTCAATGTACCTTTCTGAACAAGAACGGTAGCGACGGGGCCTCTTCCTTTATCAAGCTTAGCTTCGATAACAATACCCTCTGCAACACGGTCGGGATTTGCTTTCAAATCCTTCATTTCTGCAACTAAAAGTACCATTTCAAGAAGCTTATCTATATTATCGTGATTTTTTGCGGATACGGGAACACAGATAGTATCTCCGCCCCATTCTTCGGGAACAAGACCGTATTCGGTAAGTGACTGCTTAACCTTTTCGGGATTAGCCGCTTCTTTATCCATTTTATTTATAGCAACAACAACTGTTACATCAGCAGCTTTTGCGTGGTTTATAGCTTCAACGGTCTGTGGCATAATTCCGTCGTCTGCAGCAACAACAAGAATAGCGATATCTGTTGCCATCGCACCTCTTGCACGCATTGCGGTAAATGCTTCGTGACCCGGTGTATCAAGGAATGTTATATCCTTTCCGTTAATTCTTACGCGGTAAGCACCGATATGCTGAGTAATACCGCCGGCTTCGGTGGAAATTACATCGGTATCTCTTATCGCATCAAGAAGTGAGGTTTTACCGTGGTCAACATGACCCATAACAACAACAACGGGAGAACGGGGTTTTAAATCCTCTGCTTTTTCCTCTTCTGTGCTTATGAGCTGTTCTTCAAGAGTTAATATTATTTCTCTTTCATATATAATTCCAAATTCTTCGGCTATAAGTGCCGCAGTATCGAAATCTATAACCTCGTTAATGGTTGCCATAACTCCGTATGCAAAAAGCTTTTTAATAACTTCTGCAGAAGTCTTTTTCATTTTAACGGCAAGATCGCCTACTGTGATATTGTCGGGAATTTTTATGTGAAGAATTTCAGGCTTTGGCATTTCTGTTTTCTTTTTCTTGAAATCGTTTTTATCGAATTTCTTGGAAGCCTGTTTCTGATTTCCGCCTTTTTTGATTTTCTGCTTACGGTCGTGAGAACCATAGATATCATCGGTAGTTAAAATCTTTTAGATTTTTTCATCGTCTATTTTCTTTTCTTCGATATTTGAAGAACGGGTATCGATATGTCTTACTTTTCTCTGGATGGGAGCTTCAATAACTCTTTTAAGTTCTTCATCATCGTTTAATTCTTTTTTAGGTTCTTGTTTTTTCTCTTCTTTTTTAATTTCTTTCTTTTCCTTTGAGGGAGCAGGTTTCTTTTCAGCTTCTTTTTCTTCTTTTACAGGCTCGGGTTTCTTTTCGTTTGCTGCTTCGAGAAGACTTTCGATGGATTCTACTGAATTTTTCATTGTAAAATAAGCCAGAAGATAATCAAGCTCTGCCTGGTCAACACTGCTTTTGGAATTTTTAGCAGGAAAACCGCCCTCTTTTAAAACGGAAGAAAGCTCTTTTACCTCAATATTTAGTTCTTTTATCAGTTCACTGATTTTCTTTTTTTCCATATATTCGTACCCCCGTTAGTTTATTTCGGTTTCGGTATTTACGATAAGCCCTGAAAGGCTCTCTTTAAGATCGAGTTTTGTTTCATTATTTATTTTTATTTTAAATGAATACTCAAGTTGATTTTTTTTGAATGCTTTTTCGATACAGCTCATATCCTTACATATATATGCGCCTCTGCCGTCTGCTTTTCCATTTTTATCAATTATTACTTCTCCGTCACTTTTTTTTACTATCCTTATAAGAGAAGCTTTTGAAAATGAAGTCCGACAGCCTATACATCTTCTTTCCGGTTGGTTTTTCATACGGGATCATTCCCTTCAGATTCTATTCGCTTTTTATATCTATTTTCCAGCCTGTCAGCTTTGCCGCAAGTCTTGCGTTCTGACCTTCTTTTCCGATTGCCAGCGAAAGCTGATTTTCGGGAACGGTTACCGAACAGCTTTTTTCTTCCGCATTAACGGTAATTCCGCTTGCTGTTGCAGGAGATAACGCAGCTGTAATATACTTTTCGGGATCTTCACTGTAGTTTATTATATCAATTTTTTCCCCTCTTAATTCACGAAGAATATTTGATACTCTCATACCCTTTGCGCCTACGCAGGCTCCGATTGAATCAACATCGGGATTATTTGAATATACAGCAATTTTAGTTCTTGAGCCGGGTTCTCTTGCGATTGATTTAATTTCAACAGTTCCGTCTGCGATTTCGGGAACTTCTCTTTTAAATAATTCTTTTACAAGACCGGGATGGCTTCTTGAGAGAACAATCTGGAGTCCTCTTGTATCGTCCTTAACATCCATAACAAAAAGCATAACCTCTTCACCGGGATTGAGCTTTTCGCCGGGGGTCTGTTCGTTTCCGCTTATAAGAGCATCTTCGTTTCCTACTCTTATCATAACATTGTTTTTAATATAGTCTATTCTCTGAACATGGCCGGATACAAGCTTTCCTTTCTTTTCAGAAAATTCGTTGCATACATTCTGTCTTTCAGCTTCTCTTATACGCTGAACAACCACCTGTTTTGCAGTCTGTGCCGCAATTCTGCCGAATGTCTGGGGCATAACATTAACCTCACATTCATCACCAACTGCGTACTGGGTGCTTATTTTCTGTGCTTCAGCAAAGGAAATTTCGGAATTGGGATTTTCTACCTCAGTAACTACGGTTTTAACCATATATACTCCCATATCACCTGTTTTTCTGTTTACCACGCCACGGCATTCATTGTTATTGCCGAACTGTTTTTTATAAGCGGATAAAAGTGCGGTTTCGATTGCTTCGATAAGCACTTCTTTATCTATCCCCTTTTCTTTTTCAACCTGCTCCAACGCAGCAAGAAATTCTTTGTTCATTTTTTTATCCTCCATATATACTAAAATTCAAAATGTATTTTCACTTCTGCAATTTTTGAAGCTTCGATTTCCAAAATTCCGTCTTCCGCTTCAATTATAAGGTTTTTGTTTTCGCCGCCCTCTTTTAAAATTCCGGTATGCTGCTTTTTGTTGTTTACCGGTGAATAGAGCTTAACATCAACAGATTTTCCCACCGACTCTTCAAAATGCCAGTCGTATTTTAAAATTCTTTCAATACCGGGAGAAGATACTTCCAGCGTATATGCTTCGGGTATAAAATCGTCCGCATCAAGAAATTCGGAAAGCTTCATACTTACTTTTTCACATTCTTCAATATTAACATATCCGTCTTTCTTATCGATATAAAGCCTTAAGACCTTGCCGTTGCCCTCCTTTATAAAAACAGTATCGTAGACACGAAGTCCGTTTTCAGAAAGGAAAGGTGTTATCATTTCTTCCACCTTAGAGGTTATTTTTTTAGACATAAATTTCTCCTTATAATATTGTAATAAATGCCTTAACAAATCAAAAGAGCGGAACTTTCATTCCACTCTCTTACCTTATTTACCCATATTTTAACACACTTTTTCCGTAAATGCAATAGTTTTTTGAAAAATATTATACTTGACATCATCGGGTTTGTGTGATATTCTTTCTTCAACACACAAAGTTATGATAATTTTAAAACAGAATTATCATTAGAGGGAATCGGGTGTGAATCCCGAACGATACCAGTCGCTGTATGTATTCGATGTATTATATCCGTCGGCGAAAGCCGGTCATTGGGAAACTGAGAAGGCAGGATATAATATCACTGTTGGTGTAGAATATGAGTCAGAAGACCTGCTTTGATACATATCCTTTCAGATATGCAGATTTGTTTTATACAAATTGTGAAGTCACAGAAATACTCTGCTGTGGTAATTTATTAAAATTACCGCAGCTTTTTTAGTTGCGGTAGAAAAAAGGAGTCTGGAAAAATGAAAAACAAACTTTTATCCCTGGCACTGAGTATTATTATGATACTCTCATTAGTAAGCTTCCCTGCATTCTCGGAGGGAGAAAACGCAATTACCGTTTATATCACTTTAAGCGACAGCGGAAAATTTATTACTGCTGAAGACGGTACCGTTATTGCCAATATTCCATTAGAGCTTACCGGTAAAGAAAGCTATACACTTGATGATGCTTTCCGCCTTGCTCATGATTTGTATTATCCCGGCGATGAAGGATATTCCTCATCCGAGTCTGAATTTGACGGAATAGTCAGCCTTGGTATAGACAAATTCTGGGGAGACACCACCTTTAAATACGGTTATCAGGTAAACAACGGCAGCGAGACAGTTATGGACGCGGCTCATCCTCTCAGTGACGGCGATTATATTGACGGATATCTCAATGAAAGCTATTATCCTCACAATGAATATTATTCATGCTTCAACGAAAGAACTGCAAATATTTACACCAATGAAGAGTTAGAAATAACTCTTAGTGCATCTTATTATAATTCAAGCTTTGAGTTGGTAAGCGATGTTGTTACGGATGCGGCAATCACTGTTAACGGAGAAGAAACCGACATTATAACAGATGAGAACGGAAAAGCTATATTGAGCTTTGAAGAGGCCGGAGAATATCTTATTTCTGCGATTAAAACAAAAACTTTACCCGATGAAACTGCGCAGGTTGTTACCGCTATCACAGCACCGACAATGAGAATAACGGTAACTGAAAATCCTGCTTTAACAGCAATTTCGAATATTATCGAAAAATACTCACAAAGCGGTGTTGCTTCAGATGGAAATATGCTATGGTTTCTTTCAGATTTCGGAGCATATGAAACTCTCAGCTCGGAAAATGTTCTTTCAGAAGCACAGATTGAAGAATGTTTAAATAAAATAATTGACTCGGCAAAAACAACATCTTCACCCGGTGACCTTGCAAAAACAATCATTGCCTTAAGAAGTATGGGATATGACCCCGAAAGCATAACCACTTTTGATAGAGAAAGCATAAATCTCGTTTCCCGTTTAACTGCTTTGATAGATGAACAATCTGCTGATGTTACAGGAAATGTATACGGACTTTCCTATGTTATTATTGCATTGCAAAGCTATGCAACCCAAACACAGATTGATTATCTTATAAATGCTGCTATCAGTTCTAAAGCAACATGGCAGAATACTGAATGGGGTACAGATGCCGCAGCACCAATGCTTCTCGCACTTGCCCCATATTCCGAAACCAAACCGGAAGTAAAAACCATCCTTGATGAAACCGTTGAAATAATAAAAGAGCTTCAGGAGGAAAGCGGTCTTATAAACAATGCAGCTTCAACAGGTCTTGTAATCGCAGGCTTTTCAGCACTCGGAATAGATGCAAGCACTGTTAAAAATGGCGAAAACAGTCTTATAGACGGTCTTATGAGCCTTGCTTTTGAAAATCTCGACGGATTTTATCCCGATACTAACTCTTTCTCAACCGAACAGGGCTTGAGAGGACTACTTGCATGGAAATTATACAAAGAAGAAAATAAATCAATTTATGATTTTTCTGCAAACGACAAAAAGGAAACCCGTACATATGTTTCGGAAAACTGCCCTGTGGAATTTGTTTTAACACCTGCAGATGGAACTTTAACCGTATCCAACGCAACCGAAGTTCTTAAAAACAAATTCGACCTTTCTGCAGGGAATTACACATATACACTCACAAAAGACGGATATTATCCGTTAAGCGGAGATTTTGAAATAACAGAAGATGATGTAACAAATCACACTCACAAAACAATCACAGCTACAACCTATGCAGTATCCACCGGAGGCGGTGGCGGAGGTGGCGGAAGCCGTCCAAAAGATGAAACGCCTAAAGAACCCGAAAAAGAAGAAAAACCATCAGAAAATGAAAAGGTTGAAGAAACTGACAAACCGACTGAAGATACCGAAAAAAGAATTTTCAGTGCTTCGGTATTTAACGATGTAAAAGAAGAAGACTGGTATTATAATTCAGTTAAATATGTATATGAAAATAATCTTTTCAACGGTATTGGCGAAGGCTTTGCACCCAACAGCAACATGACAAGGGCTATGCTTGTAACAGTTTTATACCGTCTTGAAAACACCGATTTTGAGGGTAAATCGGAATTTATTGATATTCCCGAAAATGAATGGTATTCAAATGCAGTTTCCTGGGCAAAAGAAAACGGTATAGTTTCGGGAATAACCGATAGCGAATTTGCTCCTGATGCCAATATAACAAGAGAGCAGATAGCCGTAATAATATACAGATACGCAAACTTTAAGGGACTAAACAAGGGAGAAAAAGCAGAACTTTCTGAATATGCTGATGCTTCCGAAATAAGCGACTGGGCAACTGATGCTCTTTCATGGGCAAACAGCTCACAGCTCATAAACGGCATGGGAGATAATACTCTTTCTCCCAAATCTTCAGCAACAAGAGCACAGGTTGCTGCTATTTTCGAAAGATATGCAGGTAATATCAAATGAAGAAACTGTTCTTAATATTATTGATTTTAAGTTTTATTATAAGCGGTTGTTCAAACAGTAAACCGCCTGAGCAAGTTGACTCAACGATTACTCAGAAAAAAGAAGTTATCCAAAACGAAACCGAACTGCAACCTATTAACGAGCTTCCCGCTTCAAACACAATGGAAGCTGTTAAAAAAAATGAGCCTCCCGAAGATACCAAGGAGACTCAGGCAGAACAACCCGTTTCAGAAATTGATAATACCACAACAGAGGAGCCTGTTTTATCGGACTATTGCAGTCTTTTAGTAAAATGCAACGACCTTTCAAAGCTTCCCGAAAGCAAAAAAGAACTTATCCCCGAAAATGGTATTATATATTACAATGAACAGCTCGAATACAATGAGGGGGAAACGGTTTTCGAACTTCTTTTAAGAGAAATGAAAGCAAATCATATACATCTTGAATATGAATATACCCCCGCTTTTAATTCATCATATATTAAAGGCATTTCAAACTTATATGAATTCGATGCGGGCGAGCTTTCGGGATGGAGATACAAGGTAAACAATAAAATTCCCTCAATAGGCTCTTCCCAATATATAATTAACAACAAAGATGTTATAGAATGGATTTTCTATTGCGAATAATTATCACAAAAAGGGGATGTAAAAAAAGTCCAGACCGCAAGAAAAGAACAAAACAGGCATAATCTCAAGAAATTAAATTGAGAAAATAACAAAAATAAGGTATAAAAATCGAAAATATCGATTTTTATGAAAATTTACTCTTTTCTTGCTACAAACAAACTTCGCCTCTCGCTGTATACACATACGCCATCGGGTAACCCAAAGCTAAAGCTTTGGCTTAGTTTGTTCGTTCTGAATCATTTTTTCCTATCCCCTCTAAAAAGGCTGTAAAAAAACTTGCGTTTTTTTTACAGCACCTTTTTGCATTTTAAGATGGATGTAATACTCAAAAACACAAAAAGCACTGCAGAAATCAAAGTTTCTGCAGTGCTTTTTTATATTAAATTAATCTTTTATATCCGAGAGAGATATTGTTCTTGTGTGCTTTGTATGGGACCATTCTTTACGGTTTTTACGGAGAACTCCTACAACCGCGATAGGCATCCAGGTATAAGTATAAATCATATACGGAATATAATAAACAAGCATTTTACTTGAAAGCTTATTTTCCCACCACAAAATAAACGGTGTATAGAAAAACTGTGCTATTATAAGTATATTCCAGAACACAGGCGGCAGAGAAAGCGAGGTCAAAAACCACTTATCCATCTGCGGATATATTATTTGTGATGCTGATGCAAGCAACACTATAAGACCTGCAATCATATAATATGGCTGTGAAAGATAGACAGCACAGTCAAAAGGAATAAGATTTTTCTCTTTGAAAGCTTTCTTTATAAGAGGAATAAAATATCTTGTGCAAACATCTGCATGACCCTGCATCCATCTTGTTCTCTGACGGCAGGACTGTGCAAGAGTTATAGGCTTTTCATCATAAACAACAGCTTCGGGTGCCCAGCCAACCGATATATTATTAAGGTTAAGCTGCATAGTAAATTCCATATCTTCAACAAGGCATGTAGCATTCCATCCGTATTCTTTTATAACATCGCATAAAACGCCGAAACCTGTTCCACAAATCTGATTAGAAAGACCGAGATAGCTTCTTGCAGTCTGATAAACTTTGTTAACGCACCAGAAAGACATTGCATTTGATGCAGTTATCCAACTGTCGTTAGGATTTTTTGTATCTATATATCCCTGAACGGCTTTAAAGCCCTGATTAAATTTATTATTAATATGCTTTAAAAAATCGGGATGAATTATATTATCTGCATCGAACACACAAAGAGCATCGTACTTATCGCCCATCTCGAATATTTTTTCAAACATCCAGTTTAACGCAAAGCCTTTACCCTTATCTGTGTCGTTAAATCTTTCATAAACAAATGCCCCGTGTTCTTTAGCAACGGTAGCGGTATTATCTGTACAGTTATCTGCTACAACGAAAATATCGTAGGAGTCTTTATCATAATCAATCTGATTAAGACTGTCTACCATCTGCCCGATAACACTCTGCTCGTTATGTGCCGCAACGACAAGAGCGTATTTCAAATTTTTCTTATCAATATTTTTATTATTATCTTTGCCGATAAAAGCAAAAATTCCGATAAGAATATGATAAAGAGATATAAGCATTATTACCAACTGGAGCGCTATTGAAAGGCCGTAAATAATGTAGCTCATTTGTTTCCCTCCGCAAACACATTTTGTTTAATTAAGGACCGACCGATCCTTACCACCTATAGAATATACAACTTTATTCTTAAAAAAGCAATAGAAATTTCAAAAATTTAATATTTTTGTTAATTACACATAAACAACCGTGTCTTTAATGACCGTTTTTATAGATTTTTATATCTTTT
>JAZOOC010000095.1:0-16756 GCA_045654825.1 Clostridia bacterium
AAATAAACGGCAGCGCACAGATAGACAACCCCGACATTAACTTAAAGCTTACTGACAAAATCGCAGATGGTAAAATCAGAGTTAATCAGGGTGTTATTGCAGGATGTGCAGGCGGAACATACGAAAATATTTGTGCCGCAGCCGATATAATAAAAAATCATTCTGTTGGTAATGATGAATTTATGTTAAGTGTATACCCCTCCAGTCAGCCTGTTTATCTTGAGCTTGTTAAAAACGGTGCGGTTTCTGATCTTATGTCTGCAGGTGTTTCTTTAAGAACAGCTTTCTGCGGTCCTTGCTTCGGTGCAGGAGATGTTCCCTCAAACAACGCATTAAGCATAAGACACTCAACAAGAAACTTCCCCAACAGAGAGGGTTCAAAGCCCACAGCAGGACAGCTTTCTTCGGTTGCTCTTATGGACGCCCGTTCTATTGCCGCAACATCTGTTAACGGCGGTATTCTTACTCCTGCAACAGATATTGATTCAAGCTTTAATATTCCCAAATATTTCTTTGATAAAACTGTATACGAAAACAGAGTATATTTCGGATATGATAAAGCAAATCCCGAAGAACAGTTAAAAATCGGACCTAATATAGCAGACTGGCCTAAAATGCCTGCTCTTACCGATGATATGATTTTGAAAGTAGCATCTGTTATTACAGACAGTGTAACTACAACCGATGAGCTTATCCCCTCAGGTGAAACATCTTCTTACAGATCAAATCCATTAAAACTTGCTGAATTCACTCTTTCAAGAAAAGACCCTCAGTATGTAGGCAGAGCAAAAGATATTCACATTCTTGAAAAAGCAAGACTTTCCGGCAAAAACCCCGCAGAATTAAACGAAGAATATGCAGAAGTTATCGCAAAGCTCAAAGTGTTCAAAGATGTTGATATCCTAAACACAGGAATCGGAAGTGTTGTATACGCAAATAAACCCGGCGACGGCTCGGCAAGAGAACAGGCAGCTTCTTGTCAGAAGGTTCTTGGCGGATGGGCTAATATAGCTATGGAATATGCAACAAAAAGATACAGAAGCAATCTTATAAACTGGGGTATGCTCCCCTTTATAACCGAGGGAATATCTCTCACAACAGATGATTATATCTTCATTCCCGGAATTCGTAATGCTGTTAAAAACAAAAATGAAAAAATTACAGCTTATGTTGTAGGAAAAAATGAAACCTATGAAACAACACTTATATTGAAAGACTTAACCGACGATGAAAGAGATATTATTCTTTCCGGTTGCCTTATCAATTATTATGCATAATTTTCAAATCATAATTTAATATTTTATTTTAAATAATAAGTATCAAGGAGTGATAACTTTGAAAAAAGTAAATTCTTTGATACTTTTATTTTTAATGATTTTTTCTCTTTTATGCGGTTGCGGAAACAAAACCGATGTTACAGAAGAACCGCCTGCTTTCGAAACTGCTGCAGAAAGCGAAAAAATTGTTTGTGACTATTCTTCGCTTTCGAATAAATCCTACGGCTTCGGATACAACAAAGATTTCAAAAAAGGTGAAATACCTTCAATAGGATTTTACGCAGATATGATTAACGGAAACAATGCGTTCTACACCGGTGACACAAGCAAGAAAAATATATATCTTACTTTCGACGAGGGATATGAAAACGGCTATACCGATAAGATACTTGATGTATTAAAAGAAAAACAAGTTCCGGCAGTATTTTTCTGCACCGGGGATTATTTAAAATGCAACAAGGAAATTATTGACCGTATGATAAACGAAGGTCATATTATTGGTAATCACAGCTGGAATCATCCGCAAATGCCCAAAGTTACAGATACAGAAAAATTCAAAAAAGAGCTGACAGAATTTGACGACTATCTTTTTGAAAATCATAATATAAAAACAAAATTTTTCAGATATCCCGAGGGTGAATTCAGCGAAAGAACTATTGCTATGGTAAAGGATATGGGATATACCACTCTTTTCTGGAGTCTTGCTTATAAAGACTGGGAAAGAGATGTTGTAAGAGGTACTGACTATGCGGTATCGCAGGTAACAAACCAGATTCATAACGGTGCTATAATTCTTCTTCATGCCGTTTCTTCAGATAATGCAAATGCGTTGCCACACATTATAGACGCATTAAGAAATGAAGGATATATATTTTCCTCAGTTGACGAATTATGCAAATAAGGGATATATCCCTTATTTGCATAATTTTGTTGCAATTTGCAATTCGCTGTGTTAAAATAAAATTGAGGTGGTATGAATGCACAGCGATAACGAAATAGGAAAAAGAATAAAGGAAAAACGGCTTGAATGCGGTATGACTATGGAACAACTTGGAAACAGGCTGGGAGTTAACCGTTCAACCGTAAAAAGATATGAGGACGGAGAAACAAAAAGCATAAAGCTTCCTACCTTGAAAGAAATTGCTTCGGTACTCGGAACAACCACCAAATATCTTCTCGGCGAAGAAAACCATTCGGTAGTGATGAAACAGACTTCAGTTCCCTATACTGTCAACCGTTTAACACGGATTCCTGTATTGGGTATAATAAGAGCAGGAAATCCCATAACCGCAAATCAGGAAGTTCTCGGATATACTTATGTTGATGCAGGAGATCCGGAGAACTATTTTGCGTTGCGTGTTACAGGCGACTCGATGAATGCTGCGAGAATTTTTGAAAACGATGTGGTTATCTGCAGAAAACAGGACTATGTTGAAAACGGTCAGATTGCCGTAGTTCTTATCGACAATGAAGATGCAACAATAAAAAGATTCTATTCAGAAGGCGAGTTTATAAGACTTGAGCCTCAAAGCACAAACAGCGATAATCATACAATTATTGTTAACCCTAAAGAAAAACCATTTAAAATACTCGGAAAAGTTGTCAAGGTGGAATTCAATGTTCAGTAATATCCCCGCAGAAAAACTGCCGCAAATAAGCAAAAGCAGAGCGGCATATTTAAAAAAGCTTGATATAACAACAGTAAATGATATATTAAATCACTTTCCCCGTTCTTATGAAGACAGAGGAAAGTTAAAATCAATAATTGAATTAACAGACGGTGAAAAAGCCTTTGTAAAAGCCACCGTCGCTTCACCCTGCAGTGTTTCAAGAATAAGAAAAAATCTCACAGTTGTAAAAGCAAGAGTTTTTGATGATTCGGGATTTATGACGGTTACATACTTTAATCAGATTTATATGGCTGATATTTTAACCGAGGGAAAAGAACTTAACTTTTACGGAAAAGCAGTAAGAAAACAAAGAATTGTTGAAATGACAAATCCCGTAACCGAACCCGAAGAAAAATTCACAGGTAAAATTGTACCCATATATCCCCTTACAAAAGGAATTACCTCGAAAATGTTTTCAGGTTTTGTAGGCTCCGCGTTATCTTATCTTGATAGTCGCACCTGCGAAACACTACCTTCATATATAAAAGAAAAACACAAGCTTTGCGATATACTTTTTGCTTATGAAAACATTCACTTTCCGCAAAATGAAACCGCGCTTTCCATTGCTAAAAAAAGGCTTGTTTTTGAAGAGCTTTTATTTTTACAACTTGGACTTTTAGGGTTAAGAAATCTTAACGAGAAAAATAATGGTATAGTTTTTTCGAATTTCAAAATAGCTGAAAAGCTCGCAGAAGAACTTCCATATGAACTTACAAACGCACAAAAAAGAGTTATAAGAGAGATTGCGATAGATATAAAATCGGGCAAACAGTTAAACCGTCTTGTTCAGGGGGATGTAGGCTCGGGAAAAACCATTGTTGCCTGTGCCGCACTTATGATGGCGGCATTCGATTCATATCAGGGTGCGCTTATGGCACCAACAGAAATTCTTGCAACACAGCATTATGAATCTATGAGCCCACTATTTTCCAAATTCGGTTTTACATGCGCTCTTCTTACAGGAAGCACGACCGCAAAAGACAAAAAACAGATTTTAGAGAAACTAAAACTCGGCGAAATAGATTTACTTATAGGAACTCACGCGCTGATTGAAAAAGATGTGGAATTTAAAAATCTTGCATTATGTGTTACAGACGAGCAACACCGTTTTGGCGTGGGACAAAGAAACAAGCTTTTCGATAAGGGAGTTAATCCGCATATACTTGTAATGAGCGCAACTCCTATCCCCCGTACCACAGCCTTGCTGTTATACAGCGACCTTGAGCTTTCGGTTATAGACGAAATGCCTCCCGGAAGACAAAAGGTTGAAACTGTTATTGCAAACGAAAAACAACGCTCAAAAATTAATGAATTTTTAAAGAAAGAAATTAAAAATAAAAACCGCATATATGCAGTATGCCCTTTGATTGAAGAAAGCGAAAACAGCTCTCCCGATTTAAAAAGTGCTGTTATATATGCCGAAGAGCTAAAAAAAGCAATTCCCGAAGCGAGAATTGCTATTCTGCATGGCAAAATGAAGCCTAAAGAAAAAGACGAAATTATGATGGCTTTCAAAAACGGCGAAACTGATATTCTTGTTTCTACAACCGTAATAGAGGTTGGAGTAAATGTTCCCGAAGCGACCGTTATGCTTATTGAAAATGCCGAAAGATTCGGTCTTTCGCAGCTTCATCAGTTAAGAGGCCGTGTTGGCAGAGGAAACAGAAAGTCTTATGCGATTCTTATGTCTTCTTCAAACAGCAAGCAAGCTAAAGAAAGACTGAAAATTTTAAAAGATACATCAGATGGCTTTGTTATCAGTGAAAAAGACCTTGAAATGAGAGGCCCGGGAGATTTCTTCGGGAAAGAACAATCGGGATTTACCGATACTAAAATTGCGAATCTTATATCGGATATAAGACTTTTAAAAGAAGCAAACGAGGGAGCAAAGTCTATTCTTAAAGAAGACCCTCGCCTTTCATACGAAAAGAACTCACTTCTTAAAATTAATGTTAATAAGATGTTTGCAAGAGATAATCATATATTTAATTAAAAGAATTCATCAAGTATTTTCTTTTTTATATTGCCTCGGGGTAATTCCTGTTTCCTCAAAAAAAATACGGTTGAAGCTACTTTGATTTTCAAAACCGACGGCATACATAACATCAGTTATTTTCAAATCTGTTGTTTTAAGTAATTTTTTCGCTTCATAAATCCGAAGCGTATTGATATACTCACGAAATGAGTATCCGAGTTTATTTGAAAAAATCTTTGATATATAGCTTTCGCTTAAAAAAAGTTCTGACGCAACCTTTTTTACAGTTAGATTTTCTCTGTAATTCTCCGAGCAATATACTAAAATCTGTTGCACAGAAGTCATATCAACATTTTCTATTTTAACAAGGTTTACAGAATTGATTATTTCCCCAACTATAACATCAAGATATGCAAGAGACAATTTCTCATCAGTTCCGGAATATAAAACAAGATTGTTTATAAGCGGCAGAAATCTGTCCGCTTTTTCTATATAAGGATTTTTCGGCTTATAACAAACAAATTCCTTTTCAAAATATGTGATTGCATCAGGTGAAAACATTATAATTACAACCTCTGCATCTTCGGATTTTTCATAGCTATGAATCAAATAGGGAAAAACAACACTTAATTCTCCCGGAGTTAATTTTTTTTGTTTTCCATCAATCATAACAGATAACTCGCCCTTTATAACATATACAATCTCTGCATGTTTGTGAAACATCGGCAAATAATTTTTGAAGCCACATATCTTTTTCACAGTTATTTTTATATCTTTTTTTTCAAAGCTTGCTTTCATAACAACTCCTCAAACAGTGCTTATTTTCATTGCTTTAAAACCAAAATCAACATTGATTATACACCCTTTTGTGATATAATTCAAGTATAAAAGGAAATAAGAAAGGTGGTTTTTGAATGTCAAAATTCATTCCATATCCATTTTTTCATGATGATGTTCCCATTGATATTTCTTTTGTTTTTGAAAAGGAATGCCCTGCAGGAAAACATGGGTTTTTAAAAACAAAAGGACGCGACTTTGTTTTTGAAGACGGAACAAAAGCAACATTCTGGGGAACAAACTTCAACGGCGCAGGATGCTTTCCGGAGCATAATGCCGCAGAAACACTTGCAAAACGCCTCGCAAAAATCGGAATAAATCTTGTTCGTTTTCATCAGCTTGATTCCGAATGGCATACTCCTAATCTTTTTGCTTTTACCAAGGGCAAAAGATTTAACGGAAGCAGTTTTGACCCCGAATCTTTAGACAGACTTGATTATCTTATCTCTTGTCTTAAAAAGAATGGAATTTACTGCTATATGGATATGTTTACATACAGAAAGTTCAAATCGGAAGAAGGAGTGGAAAACGCAAAAGAGCTTCCCGATGCAGCTAAACCCTACTGTATATATTCCGAACGACTTATAGAATTGCAGAAAGACCTTTGCGAAAGATTATGGACTCATAAAAATCCTTATACCGGTCTTTCTTATGCTGACGACCCCGTTTTTGTTCTTGCAGAAATCGCAAATGAATGTGATTTGTTCCACAACGATCCCAGGCATCTTATTACTGTTGAACCGTACAAAACTGATTTCTTAAGCAAGCTCGATATATGGCTTAAAGAAAAAGGTATAGACAAATCCGCATCCGAGTTTGATGTTCTTGATTTTAAAGATGAAACTCTTATTGAATTTAAAATTTATTTACAGGAAAAATATTATTCCACTATGATAAAAAAGATGCGTGAATGTGGGGTTAAAATTCCAATAACCGGCAACAACTGGGTTAATTCCGGTCCCGGAAACTTAAAAACTCAGCTTATGACTGATTATTATGATTGTCATCCATATTATTACAACTGGCAATGGAGCGAGTTTGAAGCTCATAAAGACAGCCGTTCAATTTCCGGAAGAAGAGAATCTTATCTTGCTTTATCTACTTTCGCCACAGCTATTGACAAACCTACCTATATTTCCGAATGGGATATGCCCTGGCCTAATGACTACAGAGCAGAATCTCCTGTATATACCGCAGCCATAGGTATGTTTCAAGGTTGGTCGGGATTTGCTATTCACACCTACTCATATTCCACTAAGCTTGAAAACATGAATATGCTTGGTAAAGAATTTTCATGTGCAAAAATCGGAAACATTCCCTATCGTCAGGGTATATTCAGTGCATGGAACGACCCTGCAAAATTCGGACTTTTCTATCATGCGGCATTAATCACAAGACGAGGTGATGTTTCACCATCAAAAGAGATACAGATTTTCAATCATTTATCCCTGGCTGAGAAAAACCCTAAACCCGCAGTTGCAAACATTGAAAAAACAGCTGTAGTATATGATTACAGCAAATTTTCCGATACTACACCGCAAATTGATGAAACTGAAACAGATGTTTTATCAGATACCAAAGAGCTTTATAGAAACTGGGATAAAAGATACGGATATATCGACTCCCCAAAAACAAAATGCGCTTACGGTATGCTTGGCAAAAACGGAAATATAGAGCTTAACGGAGTTAAAATAAACTGCGAAACCGACTTTGCAACAATCGCATTAAGCTCCCTTGATGAAAACGATATAACAGCTTCCGAAAACATACTTTTAACTGCTGTCGGAAGAGCGGAAAATACCGGTTTCAAAACAAGCGGAGATATCGTACTTGATATAGGAAAGCCTCCGGTGCTTATTGAGGTTATAGAAGCAGATATTGAAATCAAAACCGATATTTGCGGACTTATTGTATGGGCTATAAGCGCTGAGGGATACTATATAGGTAAGGTTCCGACAACTTATGAAGACGGCAAGCTTAAATTCAAAATAGGAACAGAATCCCAATCCATGTATTACATGATAGTTAAGGAGTGATAATATGTTAAAAATAGGCTGGAGCAAACGCGATGTATCAACAGATAAACCCATAGCTATTATAGGTCAGTTTTATATAAGAATTTCAAAGGGTATAATGGACCCTATTATGTTAAACTGTCTTGTTATAGATAACGAAAAAGATATTGTTATTTTTCTTTCCGGAGACTTTGGAGGCGGCAAAAATTCGATTAATTTAATACAGAAAAAAATGAAATCGAGATATCCGGAAATACCGGCAGAAAAAATTATATTCAATGTAACCCATACTCATTGCAGTGCAGATTTGACTCTTAATCCGGAATACACTTTCGAACCAGTTGAAGGAATTGAAATTTATCCTACAAATGACTATGTTGAATTTTTTACAAACACTGCAGTAGATATGATAAAAGAAGCATATGACAACAGAAAAGAAGGATATATTGCATACGGATACGGTTATGCAGTTGTATCTCACAGCAGAAGAAGCACATATTTTGATGATGTATCATTGCGCCTCGGCGATAAAACTAAAACAAGCTCTCTTTATGTAGATGGCCATGCAAAAATGTATGGAAAAACGGATGATGATAATTTTATGGGATTTGAAGGCGGAGCAGACCATTTCACTAACTTTTTGTATACTTTTGATACGGACAAAAAATTAACAGGTGCAATTATAAACATCCCCTGTCCCTCACAAAATTCAGAAATGGCTAGTTATCTTACAGCAGACTACTGGAATGAAGTGCGTGAAATTTTATATTCAAAATACGGAGATATCGGGATTCTTCCTCAATGTGCGGCAGCTGGAGATCTATCACCGAGAACTCTTCATTATTTAAAAGCAGAAGAAAGACGATACAAATTAAAATATAACCAAGGAAAAGAAAAAAGAGCATCATCAACCAGAAAGGATCAAGCAGAATTTATATGCAATTCTTTTGACGAAGTTTTATCTTGGGCAAAAAAAGAGCTTATTTCGGATGCTCCATTATCACATACAATTAAAACTCTAAAGCTTAAAGAAATCCCTCTTACAAAAGATCAATATGACCTTGCAACAGAACAAATTGAAATTCTTAAAAACGAGAAGCCTGACCTTACAGACAATCCCGAAGAGAACTTCAAAGCTATGTCTATATACAGAGCTAAAATAGTTCGTTTTATGAATATTATAAACAGATATGAAAAGCAAAAGAAAAATGGTCTGCTTGACGATACAGAAATTCATGTTGTTAAACTCGGCGACATAGCTTTTTGCACAAATCCATTTGAGCTATATATTGACTATCAGCACAGAATTCAGGCAAGAAGTCCCTATACCCAGACCTTCATTATTCAGCTTACAGATCAGCCAAAAAAACATGGCGGATATCTCGCTACTGAACGAGGTATGGAAAATCTTGGTTACAGTGCAAACATATACAGCAATCGTATATCTCCGGAAGGCGGACAGGTTTTAGTAGAAGAAACACTTACTGAACTAAAAAAATTATATAATGAGTAGTATCAAAAGGGGCTGTAAAAATAGTTCAGACCGCAAGAAAAGAAGAAAACCAAGCATTTACCTATGTTTGAAAATATAAGAAGATGTTTAATCAAGGTAGAAAAATTGAAAATATTCAATTTTTCTTGAAATTTAATCTTTTCTTGCTATGAACAAACTTCACCGCTCGACGTACCATCGTACGCCTTCGGGTTTCCCAAAGCTTAGGCTTTGGCTCAGTTTGTCCATTCTGAATCAATTTTTCCTATCCCCTCTAAAATGGGCTGTAAAAAAACGTAAGTTTTTTTACAGCCCATTTTTCATTAATCAAGAATATATACTTTTGCTTTTCTCACACCGAAATTAATACATTCTCTTTCGGTATTTCTGTAAAGGTCGATTTTATTTCCTTTAATTGCACCGCCGGTATCTTCGGCTGTTGCATATCCGTAGGTCCAGGAATGGCCGTCCCATGCTTCAATATAAAGTCTTGTTCCAAGAGGGATAACTCTTGGGTCGACCGCAACTCTTCCCACTGCGCAAGATTTACCTGTAGCGGTAAGACCTCCGCCTGAATAAGAATAAGCTGTCATTTCAAGAACTTTAGAATATGAGAAATCCTTTGTTCTTCCTGATGTATCGCCACGGTTTGTAACAGAAGCTACAACCGTTCCATACTCAACTACTTTTGAAACCGGCTTTTTGGTAACTTCTTCAGAAACCATTATTTTTTCTATTACCTGTCCATTGTGTTTAAGAACCTTATATGTTTTTTCAACGGTTCCGTCAGCTCCGGCTGTAACAACCTTTTCTGTTCCCTTTTTCATTTTTGAATTTGCTACATTTATTGTGTCGTAAGGGAGTAATTCGGTTTCTTTTACTTCTTCGTATACCTTTTTGATAATCTCTACTTTTAAATCATCGCTGATTTCTGTAGTTTCGTCTGTTAAAAGAAAATTCTCATCCCCAAGTGGAATATTTTTTTCTTTTATTAATTCTCCTACTGTTTTGGAAATTGTGCGAACAGTCTTGTTTTCACCATTGAAAGCTATTGTAACTGTTTTCGCGCGGGTTATGGATATTTTGCTTAAGTCTTTTGCCGCATCATCAGGCTCGCAGGAAAGAACATCCCCTTCCTCGAGTTCAAGACCTGTTTCGTTTAATACTCCCGAAACCGTTCTTGAATATACCTTATATGAGGCGGAAACACCGTTATCATCTATTATTACTTCATAAACGACAAGGTTAAGTGCAAGTGCTGTTACGGCGATTGAGAATACAACTGCCGATACACAAACCACTATAGCTTTCAATGCAAAAACAGACCTTAATAAGTCTTTAATTTTTTGCATATTTACCTCCTTATTTTTCTATGACAAATAATGCCATAGCTGACAAGTAACTTCTACATAATAACACAGCTTATCGAATTTGTCAACTTTTTTGAACTGTTTTTGTTTATTTTCAACAATAAACAACCCATAATAGAAGTTTTTAAGCCTTTATATCATTAACATTATATTCATTAATTGGTAGTTTTATTCAAAACTGCCATTGCTTGTTTTGCCGCATTTTTCTCTGCTTCTTTCTTAGAACCGGCCCTTCCTGTTGCAAGCACTTTACCACGCACACTTACCTGAACTGTGAATTTTTTATCGTGGTCGGGCCCCTCCTCTTTTATAACCGTATATTCAGGCGATGAGCCTCTGTCTTTTTGAGTAACTTCCTGAAGAAGCGTTTTATAATCCCTGTAATCTCTCGATTTAACTGCAGCTTTGATTTCGGGTTCTATAAGCTTTATAATTATTTTTTTAACAGTATCAATATCACTGTCAAGAAATATTGCCGCAAAAACAGCCTCCATTGCATCCGAAAGAATTGAGGGTCTTTTTCTTCCGTCGGTATGCTCTTCTCCTTTACCAAGTCTCATATATTCTCCGAGAGAAATTCCGTTTGCTACTCTGAAAAGCGCTTTTTCGCAAACAACCATAGAACGCACTTTGGTAAGCTCACCTTCCGCAAGCTCTCCATAATGATTATAGAGATATTCTGCAACACAAAAACCGAGAATAGAATCCCCAAGAAACTCCAGTCTTTCGTTGTTCTTAATTCCTGACCCTTTTACCGAACATGATTTGTGTGTAAGTGCGTTTTGCAGCAGTTCTTTGTTTTTAAATACATATTCTATATTTTTTTCCAGCATATCATTTCTCCATTAAATAATCCATTTATTAATAACGGGTATTTTTGAAATAACCGTATATACACCAGTGCAAACACATATTGTAGCAATAGCAAGAAGTGGTATTGAAACCGCAGATGGCAGAATAAACGCCGTTACTCCAAATTTTTCCATAATATAAAGAACAAACATATGTGTGAGATAGATGCAAAACGATGCATCCGATATATACGAAATACATTTTTTCATTTTGTCACCAGGTTTGATATAACGGGCAAGAGAAAAAATCCCGATTGCCATTATACACACGCCAACGCTTGTCCCCTGAAGAAACATTTCATTCAAGCTGCCTGCTTTTACCGACAAACCAAAAGTTGATAAGAAAACTATCAAAAATCCGCCGATAAATATCATAAGCGATTTTTTAAAAGATAACGGATACACCGTAAGATAATATCCCACTAGTCCGTAGCCGACAGAAGCGTATGTCATATTAATCAACCATTGTCCTGTCATTCCCGAAAGAAGATTAAAGGGGTAATAATTAATTGCAGTGGGATAAATTATTCCTCCAAGAAACCAGACAAAAAGTGTATACAAAAGAAGCTTTTTATCTGCTTTTTCGGCAATAAGTCGGGTTATTGGCAATAACACATAAACAAGAAGTATAATGTGAATATAATAAAAATGAAATTCCTGGTCAAACAGCAGAAGCCTTTTTACATCATAAATAAGATTGTTTAATGTGAAATTATTTCCTGCCAAAAGATGATAAACTTTATACATAAAGCCCCAGAACAGCATTGCAGCAAGTATTCGCGCTATATTATGAAAATAAAGCTTTTTAAGAGAGAGTTTCTTATTGGGATTAAGCATTAAAGCACCGCTGCACATAAGAAACAACGGAACAGAAGCACGAAACAAGCTTCCCCAGAAAAGTCCGCAACTCCATTCAATACTCCCTATAGGTATCTGAGTAAGTATTCTTGATCCTATGTGTATTACAGCGACTCCGAAAATAGCGATAAGCTTTATAATATCAATTGTTGTATTTCTTTTTATCAATCCTGCTCCTCCTTTTATATCAGTTCTTTCATATCGTCAGGCAATGGGGCTTCAAGCAGTATGGTTTCGCCCGACACCGGGTGTGCAAAGGAAATCTTTCTGCAATGAAGAAGTGTTTCTCTGCCGGTCTGAGGTGCACCGTATAAATCGTCGCCGTATATCGGATTGCCAATATAACTTAAATGCACTCTTAACTGGTGAGTTCTTCCTGTTTCAGGAATTAATTTTACATAGGAAAGACTATTCTTTTGGGATGCAACTTCATAATATGTAACTGCTCTTTTTCCATCGTGTGCAACACATCTTAAAATAACACTTTCCTTAAATCTTTTTATAGGTGCATCTATTTTGCCGGATAGCGGATTTGGTATTCCGTTTACTACCGCACAATATTCTTTTTTTATTTCGCCCCTCTTCATACTTTCCGAAAGAATCGCCGCAGACAATGGATTTTTGGCAATAAGAACAATCCCTGAAGTATCTCTGTCCAGTCTTGTTATTGCACGAAAAACAAAATTAAATCCTTTATAGTAATTAACAACCCCATTTGCAAGGGTATCAAAATAATGCCTTTGAGACGGATGGGTAGGCATCATCCTCGGCTTATTCACAACGAGTATTTCTTCGTCTTCATACAACACATCAGGGATATATGAAGACGGAGGAATATCCGATATTCCGTCCCTCATTAATATTTCAAGAATATTTCCCTCTTTGACTTTATAGGTTACAAATACCTTTTTACCATTTATTAAAATTCCGTCGTCATCTTTTTTCAGAGCCGTTATTGCCGCTCCCGATATTTTAAGAATATTTTCAAGGATATATTTAACCGTTTTATCCGATTGGGATTTATCTATTTCTATCTTTATTCTTTTATCCAATTAATTCACCTATTCTTGCCGTGTTTTTACAAATCAATTGTAGGCTCGTAATAAATCTCGTTGCGTTAGCAATATATCGCGCCTTTATAAAGACTGTATAATCTGGATGCCTATCGTTTTGGCGATATACTCGCTTTCGCTCGTGCGATATATTTGCTTTACAAATGCGTTATAACTCCATTTCATTCCGTTGCGATATGATATAATAACCTCACGAAATCTAACGAAATCTAAGATTTCTATATTTCGGAGAACCTTGTTGTGCAAAGCACAATAGGACCTACTATTTTCACTGATTTTTCCTAAACAAAATCCATCAGAAGCCGCAGGAATACTGCATTTTCCTGCTCCGATAGTATATGTAAATATTATAAATCAGCAAACTAATGGTAAAATTTATACCAAAAAATATACGTCCCTAAATGGCCCTAAATGGCCCGGAATTTACTACACCGCTTTAAATCTATCAAAATAAATATAAACTTATTTTCTGTTTATGTCAAGCAATATTATTAAAACAATGCGGAGTTGACTTTTCCAGTGTTTTGATGTATAATATTACTCAAAAATTAAAGGAGTTATTTATATGTATATTGATGCATTGGATATTTATTATGTTACTCATCCGCTGATTGAACCCTGGACAACAGCATATGGCTCAGACCCTGTTATTCACTCCATTATGGTGAAAATGACAAGCGGATCTGAAACCGCCTGGAGTGAGTCAACACCTTTTGTGGCACCCACCTATTCGCCCGAATGCGCTTTCAGTGCATATCATATAGCCAGCGAATTTCTGGCACCGCTTGTACTTCATAATTCCTTTGACAGTGCCGAAGAGATTAACAATGCAATGACAATTATCAAAGGAAATCCTTTTGCACATGCTGCCATCGAAATTGCCTGGTGGACACTTGAATCAAAGCTGTCTAAAACTCCGCTACACACCTTACTCGGCGGCGCAGACGACGAAATTGATGTCGGTGCTGATTTTGGAAGACAGGCATCAATTGATATTTTACTGGAACGGATTGACGATGCTATTAATGCAGGATTCAAACGCATTAAGCTTAAAGCTATGCCCGGCTGGGATCTGGATATGCTTAAGGCTGTGCGCTCTACATATCCGAAATTCACATTCCATATTGACTGTAATTCGGGATATACATTGGATGACATAAAGCTTTTCAAGGAAATTGACAAACTGGGACTTGCAATGATTGAGCAGCCGCTTTTCCATGCTGATGTTGTTGACCATGCTACTCTGCAGAAACAGCTCGATACTCCCATTTGTCTTGACGAAAGTATTTCTTCCCCATATATGGCAGAAAAAGCCATTGAGCTCGGTGCTTGTAAAATTATAAATATCAAGCCGGGGCGTTGCGGCGGATTATATAATTCAAAAAAAATCAACGAAATTGCCGCGCAGGCAGGAATAGGATGTTGGATAGGCGGAATGCTTGAAAGTTCCATAGGTGCCGGCATTTGTCTGGAGCTTGCCTCTATGTCAAATATGGTCTATCCGAGCGATTTATTCCCCTCAAAACGCTTCTACACACAGGAAATTTCCGACAACGAGATAGTATTTTCAAGTCCTGCAAAAATGAAGCCGTCGAATGCCCACGGCAATGCCTTCGTACCCAACGAAGAACGACTCAGCGAAAGAACCGTAATGCATAAACATCTGGAGTAATAACCTAAAATAAAAACCTTGGAAGATTCCAAGGTTTTTTAGATTATTATTCGACAAAGAATCAGTTATAAGCGATGTAAGGTCCGGATAAAAACCTTTTTAGTGTCAATTTCCTGTAAAGTTAGTCTAACGCACAATACAATATAGTCAACATAAAATTTATACAAATTTATTTTTTATCTCTATAGCTTTTTCGGCACCATTTTTCAAAAGATCATATACCGTACATGCAAGAATTTTAGATGCTGATATATATACCGTTTCCTTGTCTGTAATTTCAAATTCCTTACTGTGAAGAGCACCTGAAAAACCTCCCATCGTTGGCTGGATAGAGGGCATTATCTCGCTCAGGTCACCCATATCTGTAGAACCGGTCATATTTATATTATGATAAATATTTTCCTCATCGGTAAACATCAATGCATTTTCTTCAAACACGGCAGAAAGATTCTTATCCTGATGCAGAGGCTTATATCCCTTCACATTTTTAATGGTGCATTTTGCTCCGGTTGCCATTGCACCGGCATTTACTGCGTTATCAACCTTTTTACATGCATCCTCAATCGCCTCAGAAGTTGCACCTCGCACAAATGTTTCTATAACTGCTTTTGACGGAATTACGCTCACAATATCTCCACCATTGGTAATAATAGGATGGATTCTTACTCTGTCCTCATCTCTAAACGTTTCACGGTTTGCGTTTATGCCCATAAGCCCTAACATTGCGGCATTCAAAGCATTTACACCATTGAAAGGCTCACTGCCGTGCGCCGGCTTTCCTTCGTAAGTAATCTGCTTGGTTTCAAAACCAAGACTTGATCCGTCAATATACACCTTAAATGACGGTGTAAGTGCATGCGCATGAATCATCATTGCTATATCAACATCATCAAATGCACCTATATGTATAAGCTCCTGTTTGCCTGCCATATATGTAATTTTTCCGGTTTTTACAAGTTGCTCGCGGTATTCAAGTTCTATAAACTCCTCTGCCGGAACAGCAAAAAAAGTGATTTTTCCGTCAATTTCATCCAAAACTCCGCTTTTCACAATACCATATGCCGCCCCAATCATAGAAGCAATCTGCGCATTGTGACCACAGGCATGCGCCGCACCGTTTTCCGGATTTGCAAGAGGATGTTCAAAACATTTTATAGCATCCAGTTCCCCGATGATGCAAACATTCACCTTTGCATCCTTCTTCCCTACCGTGCCTTTTACACCGGTTATAGCAAGTTCTGCTTCATAAGGGATTCCCAGTTTCTCAAATTCTTCTTTTACACGCTGACTGGTTTTAAACTCTTTGTATCCAAACTCAGGATTATGCAGTATGTATTCTCCGCAGGATATAATTGCATTTCTATTTTCATCAATTGCTTTTAAGATTTTATCTTTCATGTTCTTCCTCTCCGCATTCCTTTATTTAATAAGCATTTTTACTCAATACTTCATTATTACTTCTAATCAAACAAATTTCGACATCCCCTATATGCGGGACAGACGGTTTAGATGTAGCTTGTTTTAGCGATATACTCGCTCATACTCGTGCGATATATTTTCACTCTGTTCAAATGCGATATAACTCCGCTTTGCTCCGTTGCGATATGATATAAGAACCTCACGAAATATAACGAAATCTAAGATTTCTATATTTCGGAGAACCTTG
>JAZOOC010000096.1:0-3609 GCA_045654825.1 Clostridia bacterium
AACGACATGGCTACGATCCGACTTACCCGACGAACCCGATGAACCTACCGATACAACATATACAGGTGAATACGGTGAAGGTATTATAATCGACAGTGAAGAAGATTTCCTTGCTTTAAAATCTAATGCTAATGCTGTAGCTTATCTTACAAAAGATATCCAGATTGGTACTCCTGATGCTCCGCTTACTTCATCCTTTGGATTTGGAGGTAAGCTGGTTGGTATTAATGAGGATGGTAACTATAAAATTACTGTATATATGAGTGAAGCTGCAAATTACAGCGGATTATTCAAAAATTTATCTGCTACTGCAGTTGTTAAAAATATTGATATATATGGTTCAATCAATTCTCCAAACAATGATTATATCGGTGGTTTAACCGGTGCTAATCAGGGCGGAACTATTATAAATGTAAATAACTACGCAGCTGTATCGGGTAAAAACGGTGTCGGCGGTATAACAGGAAGAACAACATCTGCAAATACAGCAAGTGTTTCTGACTGTGAAAATCATGGTAATATCTCTTTTTCAGGCAGCAATGCCGGCGGCATTGTAGGTTATGCAGAAAAAGGAACCATAACAAATTGTGAAAACTTTGGTGCATTGTATTCAACAGCAGGCGTATATGCCGGCGGTATTGCAGGTAGAGTAGAAGATGCGAAGGTTGAAAATTGTATCAATAACGGTTCAGTAAAATCTAAAGAAATAACCGGTGGTGTAGCAGGCGTTACAAACAATGCTAATGCAAGAGTTATAAATTGTAAAAACTATGGTGAAATTTCTACAGCTGAAAAAGATAATCCCGGTGGTATAGTAGGTTTATTATCGACAGGTAAAGTTATAAATTGTGCTAACTACGGTGAGGTTATCTCAATCAGAGGTTATGCAGGCGGTGTTGCGGGTAATGTTGCATCCGGTTCTCTTTATAACTGTTACAACACAGGTAAAGTTACTGCAAGCTATTTTGCAGGCGGTGTTGCTGGGCTTGGTAGCGGTGCAGGTCTTATAGCTAACTGTTTCAATGCAGGAACAGTTCAGACTACAGGCACACAGACTAAATTCAGTACCAGCGGTATTCTTGGAACTTCGCTTGCAAATGCAACAAAAGTATATGGATGTTATAATGCCGGTGAATTGATTTGCAATACAGGCGTAACTTACGCTATTGCAGGTAATAATACGGAGAATGCAGCCTCCGGTGCTGTTATAGCTGATTGCCGATATATTAAAAATCAGACATACACCGGTACAAATGGTGCTACCGGATACGATCTTGTAACATCAGCTGATTTGAAAAACTGGAAGCTATCTGTTGATGTAACAAGTCTTATTGATTCTTCTTATCCAATTTCCGACTGGAAGATAGAGGGCGGATATATTTATCCTCAGCTTGTTTCCAATCCCTATGAAATTAAAGAAGACGGAACAGAAAAATTCCCTTATATCATTGCTTCCGTAGACGAATTTATGGCAATTAAAAATAATAATACAGCATATTATAAACTTGCATGTGATCTTGATTTAGGATCTTATGAACCTTTTGAATTCAAAGGAAGCTTAACTGCTGATACAATGAAAACTATTACAGTTAATATCAATCTTCCCGAAACAGATAATGTAGGTATGTTTACAAAACTTACTGATTCTAAAGGTATAAGCAATATAAGAGTTGCCGGCAAGATTGTTGGTAAAAGCTATGTAGGCGGTATCGCAGGATATGTTACAAGTAACATATCATCTGCACTTATAACAACAGGTTTGATTAATAATTGTGAAAACACAGCTGAAATAGTATCAAAAGGTACATATGCAGGCGGTATCGCAGGTAGAATTACTGTTCAAAAATCAGGTGATTTTACTGAAACATTGATGATTTCTGATTGTGTAAACAAAGGTCCTGTTTCTGTAGATGAAGACGGTAACTATGGTGCAGGCGGAATAGTGGGCTATAATGAAACCAATTTTTCTACTGTTGAAAGATGTTTCAACTATGGTAAAATATCTGGTAAATCACATAATGCTGGTATTATATCTGTTAACAGAGGTTGGTTAAGATACTCTGCTAACTTTGGAGAAGTTTCAGGAACAAGCCGAATTGCAGGTGTTGTAGCTCAGCCTGAAGGCAGAGGGGTTTCTCAGTGTTATAATAACGGAAGAATTATAGGATATAGTGATTCAGTTGGTGGTATTGTTGGATTTATAACAGCTGCTGCTACTGTTGAGTATTCATATAATGCAGGAAATATATATAGCTATTGTGATACATATGCACCTGGAACTATTGTTGGTGCTAATAACTCTCAGTATCAGAATAAAGTTATAGGTTCATACAATGTAGGTACTGTATATAGCCACTATGCTGTTAAACCATTAAACGATATATGTGGAAGAAATCAGGCACACGCAAACAATTATGAATTGACAATTACAAATTCATTTACACTTGGTACTGCAGATTCCGGATATATTAAAACATCCGATAGTCTTAAAGCATTTAATCCTAATACTAATACATTTGTTGCTTCAACAAATGCATATCCATATCCTCAGCTTAAGAAGAATAAGCTTAATGAAACAGCAGTTGCTTTCTATACAGCAACAGTAAATGTTACAGGTGAAGGTAATATCAATATTGCCAACAATTCATTAATCAGTAATGTTGATGAAATGCTTATATTCTTAAATCCGACTGAAGGTGGAACAATAAGCAGTATAGAGGTTAACGGATCAGTTCTTGAACCGGTACCTGTTTATGATATTGATGATCCTACAGAACTTGAATATTATATTCTTGAAGTACAGATTACAGGCAATGTAACAATCAATGTTGTATTCGAAGCAGCAAATGTTGCAGATGATGATACAATTCAGGCTAAAGTTAATACCTATGAGGTTACATATTTCAGACCTATCATTCTTGAAAACGAAAAAATCAATTTAGGTCTTGCAGGCGAATATGAGCTTCAGGCAGGAGTTAACTATGCAATCATTATGTCTCAGGCAGAAACCTTTGAAGGATATGAGCTTGCAGACTATGGTGTAGTTTCGGGCGAAAACTTCTTTACAGCAAGTCCGTATATTGCTGAAGATAATTCATTCGGTACACTCCTTTACGGTGCAAAGATTTATTCAGGAAATAAATTAACCTTTAAGCCTTATATTACTCTTAAAAATATAGTAACAGGCGTTGAAAAAACATTTACAGGTGTTGATACCGAAATAACTATCAGATAATTCATCCGTTTGGGGCGGAGAAAACTCCGCCCCCTCGCTGAATTTTGTGTTGTTTTTAAGCCTTCCAATGTCCATAATCTAACCATTCCTCCTGTTGTTTTGTCGCATATCCGCCTTTTCTGGCATTTATAGCTTTTCGCCACTCATCGTATGTTATCCATTTTCCGTCTCCGACACATACCTGATGCACATTCGGGCGAGCATTCGGGCCATATCCCATCCCTTTGATTTCTCGCTCGATAACCCATACATCTCTCTGTTCAAGCGGTGCGGTCGTCATCGTCCCCTGCGGGGGTTCACGAAACCTTTGTCATTTCGAGCGGAACGCAGTGTAGTCGAGAGATCTCAACCGCGAATGAGATCTCTCCACTTCG
>JAZOOC010000097.1:0-3101 GCA_045654825.1 Clostridia bacterium
CAGCTGGCGGAACTAGTGAATGGTATTATTTGACTCCTACCGAATATACAGACAAATCTGTATATTGCGACACCGGAGGGTTTGATAAAGTGCTGGATAAAGATTTTGATGATGTTTATGCTGATTTATCACCTGCTTTCAAAAGAAGCTTTTCGCATTTTTTAAAAGAAAAATATAAGACGGACGAAGCACTCCGGAAAGCTTGGAAAAATGATAGTGCAACAATAGGTAATCCTGTTATTCCCGATTGCAGTAAAAGATATTATGTAGACGGTGTCGATTATGATATTGTGCATACAGAAAAAATATTACCTACTTCAGGAGTGCCCACACCTCCTGAAAACGGAACAAATATAGGACATTTTATAGATATAAATAATAACACAGATATATATGATTTTTTTAAAGCGTGGCATAAAGGTGTTGCTGAGTCTATAATTTATTTCGGTAATATCATAAAGTCAATGGATGAAAATATACTCACCGGTTCTTTTTATGGAGCAGCGGGAGTGACAAGGTTTTTTTCTTTCGGCAATGTCGCATCTGTAAATTATATATTAAAATCGGGGAAAATTGACTTTTTAGCATCTCCCGGGGTATATGAAAACAGACAACCCGGCGGATTTACGGGACAAAGACAGTGCTCTGATTCTTTCAGAATCAAAAACAGAATATTTGTTTCTGAGGATGACGTAAGAACACATCTGGATAACCGATATGTCAGAAACTATATGGAGATATATGATGCTGACGACAGTATAAATGTATTAAAAAGAGAATTTGGAAGAAATATATGTACTGATATACAATCGTGGTGGTTTGATCAGCTTGTTGGCGGCGGAAGATACAAAGATAAGGATATATATAAATTGTTCAAAAAGCAACAAGAAATAGCTAAAATAAGCTATGAAAAAGACAGAAGAAAAAACAGCGAAATAGCATTTATATACGATGAAGACAGTTATCATCTTATTTCAAATGAATCTACGCATCAGATGGTGGAGCTTTTTAATAACTATGAAATTGATAAAATAGGATTACCTTATGATAAGTATTTCAAGGAAGATTTCTTTGATGAAAAAATGCCTTGCTATAAACTTTATGTGTTTTTAAATTCATTATGCTTTAATGAAAATGAAAGACGGGCGATAAAAGAAAAATTAAGTAAAAACAATGCAACTGCTTTATTTATGTATGGAAGCGGTGTTATTGATTTTGAGTCCGAAAACAGATTTTCTGTAAAGAACATGGAAAAAATCACAGGTATAAAAATGGCGATGGAAAATGGCGTATTTAAAAGTAAATTCAAAATAAATGGTATATCTCATAAAATTACTGAAAATCTGATAAAAGGAGAAATATACGGTGATTTCAAAAGAAAGATGTGGGCTAATGCCTCTCATAGTTTGCCGAGAGTGAGAGCATCTGAAGTTAATCTTTATCCTCTTATTTATTCAGAAGATGAAGAAGCGACTGTGCTTGCATATTTCTTGGATAGTGGCAAACCTGCATTAACTTTAAAGAACATTGACGGATATAATTCTATTTACTGCGGAACTAAGTATCTAAGCTGTGATGTACTAAAGGAAATTGCAAGATTTGCCGGATGTCATATTTACATAGAAAATGATGATGTCTTATATGCAAACAAAAATTATATAACTGTTCATGCAGCTTCAACCGGACGGAAAGTCATTAAATTGCCGAAAAAATGTGATGTGTTTGAAGTGTATGAAGAAAAATGTTACGGAAAAAATACTGATATAATCGAATTTGAAATTGTTAAGGGAGAAACAAAAATGTTTTCATTATCAAACTGAACTAAGAATTTGGATATCAGCAGTTTGATGATCAATATAAGGAGGATAAATATGAAAAAAACAATAAGATTTCTAAGCTTATTTATGATTGTTATGCTTATGGGATGTTATCTGCCTGAAGTTAAAAGTGCCGGTTCGGATTTTATGTTAACTTCTTTCGGTTATTATGATACAGACGGTGAGAAAGCCACGGCTCTTGTTGGTGGAGGAATAATCAATTTGACCGCATCTGTAAAAAAGATTACATCAGGTGAGAATGATGTTACTTTAATTGCAGAGATTTTTAAAGACGGAGAAGTTATTGATATTAAGTCAACAACTGTTCATTTTTCTGAAATTGAAGTTTCCAAAACTATTTCAATCCCTTACACATTACCATCTGATGTAACGGGAATTTCTATTGAAGCATATTTGTGGAATACATACACGTTGCAGGCTCCGATTGCAAGATACTCAAAATTCGGTTCGGATAATGCTGATATTGACGAACTTTTTATATATGGAAATCGGGTACTCGAGTTTAGTCCGCTTGTGAGTAATTATAACTTGATATTACCTGCTTCTGCAGGAAATAATATTTTGATTGATTCTTTATGCGGCGATATGGCAACTGCTGTTGAAAAGGTTCATATTGGTAATCAATTACAGTTAACGGCAACATCATCAGGTGGGGAAACCAAAATCTATACTATTGATTATACATTAGCAAATCCTGAGATAATTTCAGCAGAACTTATATACTATGATGCAAGTGGAACTCAGCAGACCGGAGAAGGTAATTATCAATTCCCGGCCGTTCATGAGCTGAAATTACCGATATATCAAAGAGATGTTGATGGGAAGATTATTAAATTTGGTACAACAGCTAATTTCAATAACGGAGTATCAAGATTATACGATAAATTATACTACTATTTTTACAAACTTCCTGACGAACTCATCGGAGCGTCATATCTTTTTACCGGAAGACTCAAAGATATGAATTTTGATAATATGAGTGTAAAACTAAAACTCAACAAAAGTGCAACTGTTTATTTTTCAGCTTCTGCTGATATAGCTGCTGTTCAGAGCGCAACAGCATATGATAAATCTAATCAGATTAAACTCATAAATGCAGGTAGTAGCGGAAGTGCAATGAGAGAGTTTGTTCCCGATTTAAACGCCGAAGGTTCAGCACTAATAAATGGACAGTTATATAAAAAGAGAGTAGAAGTACCTGAAGGGGCAGAATACAAAGAATTTGTTTTATCTGTAGGTAATTCTGCTTATAACTTTGGACCG
>JAZOOC010000098.1:0-1914 GCA_045654825.1 Clostridia bacterium
TATTTTTTACGATTGTTGCAACAGCCTGAAGTTGCTCGTCGTTGAGTTTCTTCATATCGTTAATAATAGGCTTCAGCTTTGCAGGATTTGTTGAATCAAAATCAAAAAACTCGGAAGGAGTGATACCTAAATATTCACAGATGTAGAGAATACCTGCAAGTGATGGCTTGTTTCTTCCTGTTTCAATTCCGTTAATATAGCCGGGGTTTTGACCTAACGATAAACTCATATCTCTTGCAGATACACCTTTTTTAGTTCTTAATGTAGCAAGTCTTAATGCAAAATCTTTTTCCTCTATATAAGTATCAGCCATACTAACACCACCTTTGTTACATTATACCCCACAAAATCTTAAATATATTTCGTTACAGAAAATAAAAATCTTGATATATCTTGCGAAAAACGATAGAATGATAAATATAAAGCTTTTAAAACTACAAAAGGTGTGTTTCTATGGAAATATATACAGTTTCGTTTTTTGGACACAGAGATTTTTCAAAGCATTTTGAATACGAAGAAAAAATGAAGCAGATTTTACTAAATCTGCTTCATGAAAAAGAATATGTTGAATTTTTAGTGGGAAGAAACGGAGAGTTTGATTTGTTTATATCTTCTCTTATCCGTCGTATAAGAACTGAAAACAGTTGCGATGACTGTTCATTGATACTTGTGTTGCCATATATAACAGCAGAGTTTAAAAATAACGAAAAAGAGTTTTATAGCTACTATGATGAAATTGAAATTTGCCCCGATTCTGAAAAAGCACATTTTAAATCAGCTATTACAGCTCGTAATAAAAGCATTATAGACCGTTCTGATTTTATAATGTTCTATGTGGAAAGACAGCAAGGCGGTGCATATAAGACTATGAAATATGCAGAGAATAATCACAGAAATATAATAAATCTTTTTAATATGCAAAGTTAAACCGAGCTTGCGAATTCGCAAGCTCGGTTTAACTTTGCATATTGTTCAGTGCTTTTTATACACCCGACATTTATTTAATCACTCTAACCTTAATAATTCCCTCAATTGCCTTAAGTTCTTCAGCAATTGCATCGTCTGCATTAGCTGCATCAAGGATTGTGCAAGCATAATCGCCACGGCTCTTGTTAACCATATTTTCGATATTGATGCCCTTGTCTGCAAATGCAGATGTGATAGAGGAAATCATATTGGGGATGTTCTTGTGAAGAACAGTAATTCTTGTAGCACCTGCTGTTCTGGGAAGCTCACAGTTAGGATAGTTAACGGAATTTACGATGTTACCGTTTTCCATATACTCGATAAGTTCCTTTGCAGCCATAATAGCACAGTTATCCTCACTCTCTGCACTGGAAGCACCGAGGTGGGGGATAGCAACTACGCCGTCAAGACCGATAACTTCATCAGAGGGGAAGTCAACAACATAAGAGGAGATAAGACCAACCTCAAGAGCACTCTTAAGTGCATCTGTGTCAACGAGTTCTCCACGGGAGAAGTTGAGGAGCTTCGCACCCTTCTTAACGGAGGACTTGAAAAGTTCTGCGTTGAACATACCTCTTGTAGCATCGAGGAGGGGAAGATGAAGTGTGATGTAATCAGCTTCAGCGAGTGCATCCTTAAGTTCGTTCTTGATTACAGTGTGTCTGTCAAGGCTGAGAGCAGCTTTAACGGAGATATAGGGGTCATAAATAAGATAGACCATTCGGAAAGCGTTATGGAGATACTTTTTGACGACAGAGTGGTAAACTATGATTTCACCTTGCTTGACGACCTTGAGCACGCCTATGCTATAACCGTTCATAAGAGTCAGGGAAGCGAGTACGGTGTAGTTATCGTGCCTATGTGTACGGCGGCGCCTATGCTGCTTACGAGAAATCTTTTGTATACCGCGGTTACAAGAGCGCAGAAAATGGCGATACTCGTAGGTCG
>JAZOOC010000099.1:0-3666 GCA_045654825.1 Clostridia bacterium
GCCGCCGAAATCAACATATGCCTCATCTATAACAACAATGTTGTCTTTATTGGATGCTATTATCTTTTCAAGCTCAGAAACCTTGTGAAGTATTCCTGTAGGTGCATTGGGATTTGCAATAACAATAAGTTTGTTTTTATCTATGTAATCAGATGTTACAATTTCAAAATCTTCATTTAACGGAATTTCTTCATAGTTTACCTGATTAAGCTCACAAAAAACCTTGTAAAAACCGTAAGTTATATCAGGAAAGACCGCTCCGTTTTCTCCGAACGCCATGAATGCAAAGTTAAGTATATCGTCCGAGCCGTTGGTAATAAAAACATTTTCGCTTTTAACCTTATAAAAGTCTGCTATGGTTTTACTTAAATTTGCACAATCGGGGTCGGGATAAAGCTTAAGACTTGATACTACATCTTTGTTTACCGCACGGATAACCTTTTTAGGAGGCGGATATGGCGATTCATTTGTATTAAGCTTTATATATTCCATATTTTTAGGCTGTTCACCGGGGGTATATTCTTTCAATCCGTTAAATTTCGGATTCATAAATCTGCTCATTATTTATCCTCTCCGTCAAATCTTATTGTAACACTTCTTTTATGAGCGCCGAGTCCTTCTTTATCCGCAAAGAAAGCAACATCTGAAGCTACATCCGAAAGCGCATCTTTTGAATAATAAGAATACTGAATTTTCTTAACAAAATCATCAACTGAAAGCGGGCTTGAAAATCTTGCAGTTCCGCTTGTAGGAAGAGTGTGATTTGTTCCCGAATAATAATCACCCAATGCTTCAGGGCAATTCTTTCCTAAAAATACCGAGCCGGCATTTGTTATCATATCAAGATAATCGAAAGGATTATCAACACATACTTCCAGATGCTCCGGTGCTATCAAATTTGATATTTCAATTGCTTTTTCTAAATTTTCAACAATTATTATTTTACCGTTATCGTCAACTGATGCTCTTGCAATTTGTGAACGCGAAAGCAATGGAATCTGTTTTTCAAGCTCGTCCGATACCTTGTTTGCAAGTTCATTTGAGTCTGTTATAAGCACTGCAGATGCCATTTTATCGTGTTCTGCCTGAGATAAAAGGTCTGCCGCAACCCAAGCCGGATTACAGGTTTTATCCGCAATAACGAGTATTTCGCTCGGACCTGCAATCATATCTATTCCTACTATACCACTTACCTGTTTTTTAGCTTCTGCAACAAAAGCATTTCCCGGACCTGAAATTTTACCAACCTTTGGAACTGATTCTGTTCCAAACGCAAGAGCAGCTACTGCCTGAGCACCGCCTGCACGGAAAACTCTGTCCACCCCCGCAACTTTAGCCGCCGCAAGTATAACCGGATTTACATCTCCGCCTGTTGGAGGTGTTACCATTATTACCTCTTTAACTCCTGCAAGCTTCGCGGGAATACAGTTCATAAGAACAGATGATGGATATGCTGCAGTTCCGCCCGGAATATAAATTCCGGCTCTTTCAAGAGGAATTACTTTCTGACCGAGAACAACTCCTCTTCTTTCATTTTCTATAAAACCGCATCTTATCTGATTTTTATGAAATGCTTTTATATTTTCTGCAGCTTTATTTAATATTCTTTTAAATTCTTCGTCACACTCATTATAAGCTTTTTCTATTTCTTCTTTTGATACTTCGAGCGAAGTTAGATTTGCATTATCAAATTTAAGAGCATATTTAAATAATGCCTCATCTTTATTTTCTCTTACATCATCTATTATTCCGGACACAATTTCTGAGACATCATTACTTTTGATATCGCGGTTAAATATTTGTGTTTTTAATTCTTCGGTGTATTTTAAAATTTTTATCATTCGTTAATACCTTCGTTAAGTTTATTTACAATTTCTGTAATTTCTTTGTTCTTAAATTTATAGCTTACTTTATTGGAAATAAGCCTTGCACTTATCTGGACTATTGTTTCAAAAGGTTCGAGGTCGTTTTCAAGAAGTGTAGTTCCTGTTTCAACAATATCTACGATAACATCTGATAGTTTTAATATGGGAGCTAATTCGATAGAGCCGTTAAGCTTTATAATATCTATATCTCTTCCCTTTTTATTATAAAATTCTCTTGCTATATTAGGAAATTTTGTTGCTACTCTCAAGGTTTTTTCGGTATCATCGCGAAAACCTTTTTTTGAGGCTACTGCCATACGGCATTTGCCGAGCTTAAAATCTAAAAGCTCATAAATATCGGGTTGGTATTCAAGAAGAATATCTTTACCTGCAACGCCGATATCTGCCGCCCCTCTTTCAACATAAATCGCAACATCAGAGGGCTTAACCCAAAAATAACGAATTGCTTTTTCTTCGTTTTCAAATATAAGCTTTCTGTTATTCTCTTTAATGGAAGGACAGGGATATCCCGCCTTTTCAAACATATTATATACTTTTTCGCCTAGTCTTCCTTTAGGAAGCGCTACATTAATTATCTGTTTCAATTATTTCAATGCCTCCTTTACCTATTTTAAGAAGCTGTTTGCATTTTATATTTTCGGGAACTGATTTTAATGCTATAACACTTTTGCCATTTTCCATAAGCATCTTTGTTGTTTTGACAACAGTTTCTTCTTTTGTTTCCTTGTCGTACAAAAGAACTATATCAGCATCATAATTTGAGTCTTTTTCATTCATTCTTTCAAGCAAATCGAGATACACCGCAAAGCCGATTGCCTTTGATTTCTTACCCATTTTAGACATAAGCTTATCGTACTGACCGCCTGATAATATACTTTCAGGGACTTTCTTTACAAACCCCTGGAAAACTATACCGTTATAGTAATTCATATTATTTACAATGGAAAAATCAAAATTAATATTATCTTCAGCATCAAATGCTTTTAAAATTTCATATATTCTTATAAGCTCTGAAAGATATTTCATTGATTGTTCAGAAAGATTTTTCTCTTTTAATTTATCTATAACCTCCGAAAGCTTACCGTAAGAAGAAACAATATCTATAAAGAATTCTGCCTTTTCTTCTTTACAATTTTCAGATATTATAAGCTCTCTTAACGAGTGGAAGTTTTTCTCTGATACATAAGATAATATTTTGTTTTTTATACGGGAATCCTCTGTTATCTCGTCTGTAAGAGAATCGAGAAGACCCAGATGAGAAATATCCATAAGGAACTCGGGACTTATAATATTAAGACTTTCTCTTGCAAGCATTATAACCTCACAAATATTGTAAAGGTCTATATCGCCTATACATTCAAGACCTGCCTGCATTATTTCTTTAAAATCGTGAGTGCCTTTTGAAATACGATATACATTTTCATTATAATAAAGCTTTTGAACACATCCGTCAACATCTTTTGTGTTTTTAATAATAGACAATGTTACATCGGGTTTTAATGCCATAAGTCTTCCCATTGTATCTGTAAAGGTTATAACACTGTCGCTTACAAGGAAGTCTTTATTTCTTACATACAAATCGTATTCTTCAAATTTATTCATTTTAAACTGAGTATAGCCGTACTTTCCATACAGCGTTCTAAGTCCGTAAACTGCTTTTTCATCATTTTTTAGAACATTTTTATTAATTTCCATAAAATCACCCGCTCTATTTACTGTATTACCATTTTAGCACTTTAGCGCGTTAAAGTCAATAGATTTCAAAAAATTTATATTATGC
>JAZOOC010000100.1:0-1717 GCA_045654825.1 Clostridia bacterium
ACTTTTAACCAATTCAAAGCTTTCCTCATTTTTCGGGTCGATTGTATGATGCAGCATTCTTGAATACCAGAAATTATGAGGAGTATTTACATTATCGCAAACGCGCAGATGTTTATATTTTTCCTGCTCAAGAAGCTCATACATATGCCCGAAGGTAGCTATTGACGGAATAAATTCTATAAAGTTTTCATAGCAGTATTCGTCTATTTCCTTTATTTCCTCTTTGGTTATATATCCGGTCTTTTCTATAATCTCTTTAGCTTCTTCAAATTCGAAAACATGCTCCACATAAAGCTGCAGGGAGTTCATTTTAAAATAAGCCATAATATCTATTAAGCTCTTTACTGTTTCTACGGTTGATATTTTGCCTCTTGTTACATCGTGATAAAATCCTCGGTGTTCGAAATAAGGCTCGTCTTCTATTTTAAGACAGGGGATTTCATCATTTCTTAAGATTTGTCTTAATGTCTGAATTCCGTAAAATATTCCGTTAAGTCCGTCAGATGTAATTACTATTGAATCCTCATTTATTTCGAGAGTATATTTTTCACTGTTTGTTCCATTGGTATTGATAATAAGATTGACACCCGCTTCACCGCATGGCAGTTTATCTATTGCCTTTTTTAAACGGAAATCACATTCCTTAGTATATGGCGCAATATAATTTTTGGATAAAAATCCGCTTTTGGTTTCGATATTTTTAATCTGAGGTAATAAATTCATAACCGTTCTCCTTAAATTTAATAATCTTTCAAGATATTCCAACCTATATTATACAACAATTTTTCGGCTTTGAGTTTAAGCTCCAAATCAATTTCAAAACCTGCTTTTTTTATCGAGGGCATACAAAAGAAATTATCTGCTTCAAAAGTAAAATATCCGTCATAGCCGATATCTTTCAGCCCTTTCATAAGAGAAGCTGTATCCATTGTTCCGAAAAAAGGGCAAAGATGCTGGTCTGCCAGTCCGTTATTATCGTGGACATGAAGTGCTTTAACATGATTACCTAACAGCTTGAGAGCTTCTTCCTGTGTCGTTTTCTGCATATTGCCATGACCTGTATCCCATACAACATGAAAGAGAGGATGATTTACATATTCCACAAGCTCGAGCAAATCGGTTGCATTGTCAATCCAGTATAAATCTTCAAAACACATTTTATTAAAATTTTCGGTAAGAATAGTTACTTCATATTTTTCCGCTGCAGGCAGAAGCTTTTCATAAAACTCTTTGTTTTTTTCAAGAGCTTGTTTTTTAGTGAGTCCTCTTATATATCCCGAATGAATAACAATATTTCGAATACCGAGCTTACCGCATGCCTCAATACATTTTAAAGTATCATTAAGAAAGCTTCCGTCTTTATCGTCAAGCGGAGTTCCCATAGGAGAATGGGACTGTATAAGATTAACTCCCAATTCGTCGCATTTTTCTTTAAGACTTTTTATGTATCCGTCCATATCAGATGAAAAAATCCCGTTTCTTAATCTGTAGTCAGGACCAAATGTATAGTCAATATAATGAAAACCGCTTTCTGCTATATACTCAATTGCTTTCAGCTGATTCTCTGCAATAGCTGAAAAATCGCCTGTGGTTGTTGCTAATTCCATATTTATCCCTCCGTTATTTAACACCTATAAAATGCCCCATTATTCCCCTTTTTCCGTTTGTTGCACGGTGGGAATGTAAAAGTTCGGGATAAGTCGGATCGTAGCCATGT
>JAZOOC010000101.1:0-2792 GCA_045654825.1 Clostridia bacterium
CATTTCAACAGTATTGATATCAGCAGTTTCTGCATACTCAGAAAGCTTATTGCATCTTTCTTCAACAACTACATGTCTTTTCTTTGCAAATCCGGGCATCATAACATATTTGGAAGAATCTTTAACATAAGGTTTCAATTCTACTTCAGTTCTGTCGTTAAGCTCAACCATACTCTGAGAATGAGATACTCTGGTGGATAGTCTTATAAACACAGGAGTATCAAAAGATTCACTTATTTCATATGCAAGCTTTGTAAATTCCTTACATTCAGAAGAATCAGATGGCTCAAGCATTGGAATTTTTGAAGCAAGAGCATAATGACGAGAATCCTGTTCATTCTGTGACGAGTGCATACCGGGGTCATCGGCAACGCACATAACAAGACCTCCGTTAACACCTGTGTAGCTTACTGTAAACACAGGGTCAGCCATAACATTAAGACCAACATGCTTCATACATGTCATACTTCTTGCTCCGCCGATAGAAGCACCGATTGCAGCTTCACAGGCAACTTTCTCATTAGGAGCCCATTCAGCATAAATCTCATCATATTTTACAATATTTTCAGTAATTTCAGTACTGGGAGTTCCGGGATATGAAGATACGAATTTAACGCCGGCTTCATATGCCCCTCTTGCTATGGCAGCATTACCAAGCAACATTTTTTTCATAATAATACATTCCTTTCAATCAATTTTATATACCGATAGGCTGATATGAAATCAGCCTATTATTTGTTGTTCAACAAGACTTTTTCCGCAGTAAATTTCACGGAGTTTCGGTTTTTCTATTTTACCGGTAGGATTTCTCGGTACATCTGCAAAAATAATCTTTCTTGGTCTTTTGTATCTTGGAAGCTCTAAAAGAAATTCATTGAATTCATCTTCTGTAAGACTTGCTCCTTCTTTAACTTCAACTATCGCCGCTGCGATTTCACCAAGACGGGGTTCGGGAAGACCTATAACCGCAACATCTTTTATCGCATCGTGTTTTCTTATGTAATCTTCTATCTGAACGGGATATATATTTTCACCGCCCGAAATAATTACATCTTTCTTTCTGTCTACAAGGAAGATAAAACCGTCCTCATCTTCTTTTGCCATATCTCCGGTTAAAAGCCATCCATCCTTTAATACATCTGCAGTTGCTTTTTCGTCCTTATAGTAGCAATTCATGACACCGGGGCCTTTAACACAAAGCTCACCGACATCACCTTTCTCTACTATATTTCCGCGTTCATCTATAATCTTTACTTCCCATCCGAATCCGGGAACTCCGATTGCTCCGACTTTATGTTCATTCTCAACACCTAAATGAACACAACCGGGACCGATGGACTCACTTAACCCATAGTTTGTATCATACTGATGATTCGGGAACAGCTTTTTCCATCTTTTGATAAGACTAGGCGGAACAGGCTGTGCACCTATATGCATAAGACGCCATTTTGATAAATCATATTCTTCAATATTAATTTCTTTTCTATCTATTGCATCGAGTATATCCTGTGCCCAAGGAACAAGCAGCCATACAATAGAACATTTTTCTTCAGAAACTGTTCTTAATATCCATTCGGGTTTAATTCCCTTTAAAAGCACGGCTTTACCACCAACAAGAAAACTTCCGAACCAATGCATTTTAGCACCGGTATGGTAAAGTGGCGGTATACATAAAAACACATCGTCTTTTGTCTGCGAATGATGATTCTGTTCAACTCTGCAAGCATGAATAAGGCTTCTGTGAGCATGAATTATAGCCTTTGGAAAACCTGTTGTGCCCGAAGAAAAATACACTGCTGCTTCATCGTCATCCGAAAGTAATATCTCGGGTTTTCTTGAGGAACAATAATTTACCAAAGAATCATAGCTTTCAGCAAATGTAGGGCAATCATCACCAACATAGAACAAATATTTAACATCATCAATTCGAGTACATATTTCTTCTATTCTGCCGGTAAATTCAGGACCGAACACAAGTGCAGATACATCTGCAAGTGACAGACAATATTTTATTTCAGAAGCAGAATATCTGTAATTAAGAGGTACAGCAAGAGCACCTGCTTTAAGAATTCCGAAATATATGGGAAGCCATTCAAGACAATTCATAAGAAGTATTCCTACTTTATCGCCTTTTTTAATTCCCCTTGAAAGCAACAGATTTGCAAATCTGTTAGCCTTACAATTAAAATCTTTCCATGTTAGTTCAGTTCTGAATTTATCCTTACGGCTTGATTCGATGAGTGAATACTCTTTCCATGTAATTCTTGACTGTTCACTAACAGCAGGATTAATTTCTACAAGAGCAATATCATCAGGATAAAGCTCTGCGTTTTTATTAAGTATATCAGTTATCGGCATTTGTTACATCCTTTCGGTTTGTAAAAATTTTATTTATGAAATCTGAATCATATTTTTTTGTAAATAAGCTGACTATGGGAACGATTACAACAGAAATGGCCATAGCAGATACTCCCATTTCGGGAGCAAGCTTAACCGCACTCTGAAAACCGCTTGTTATTGAAATAATTATCGTGGGAATAACAACTGCGAGAACACCGGCTATCATACCTGCCCAAGCGCCCGATTTTGTAACTTTCTTTGAGAGAACTCCCCATATATATGCTCCTATAAAGCAGCCTGAAACTATTCCCCACGAGAAAGACATTATATTAACAATTATAGAAATATTAAGTGTAGCAAATATAAATGAAAGCAAAACAAAAACAAGACATAAAATTCTTGTAGTTAGCATTTGCTGTTTCTTTGAATAGTTCTTTTTGATTTCAGGTATA
>JAZOOC010000102.1:0-2878 GCA_045654825.1 Clostridia bacterium
CAAATTTCTTTTTCAGGAAATTATATGTTCCGTCTATCTTAAGCAAGGTGAGCTTGATTGTGCTGAAGCTGATATAGGATATAATAAATACCAGAAGGAAGCTTAATGTCTGTGTTATAATTTTTGCTTTCAGATTAGTAAAAAACACTTCTAAAAAGCCCTCTCCGATTTCTTTTATCTCGGTATAATCCAGATAGAAATTGAAAAAAGGCACAACAAGAAACAGACATAAAATCAATATTACCGTTGCCGTCAACAATAATTTGCGGGATTTTTTCATATTAATCACTTCCGTTCAAATAATGCTTTCGCGAACATTTCGGGATCAAATTCATCAAGATCGTCAATGCCCTCTCCTACTCCGATATATTTTACAGGGATATTTTTATCCATACATATAGATATTACTATACCGCCCTTTGCAGTACCGTCAAGCTTGGTTAAAATTATTCCCGTTACTCCGGTATGCGCGGAAAACTCTTTTGCCTGATTGACTGCGTTCTGACCTGTTCCCGCATCAAGAACAAGTAAGGTTTCCACTTTTGTATCGGGCAATTCTCTTTTTATTACTCTGTATATTTTCTCAAGCTCGTCCATAAGATTTTTCTTATTATGAAGTCTGCCTGCGGTATCGCATATAAGTATATCTGTTTTTTTGGCTTTAGCTGAATTTACGGCATCGAAAACAACAGCTGCCGGGTCAGCCCCTTCGCCGTGTTTTATAATTGGGCATCCTACCCGTTCAGCCCAGATTGTAAGCTGTTCGGATGCAGCAGCACGGAAAGTATCGCCTGCGGCAAGCATAACCGATTTTCCCTCATTTACATACTTATTCGCCAGCTTACCGATAGATGTAGTTTTTCCAACACCGTTCACACCAACAATAAGAATTACATGAGGCTTACCCGAAAATTCTTCTTTATCTGACTTTTCGCCTAAAATTTCAGATATGATGCTGTATAATTCTTCTTTGGCTTCTTCGCTTTCTGAAATTTTCTTTTCTTTTGTACGCTCTCTTAAGCTTTCTATAATTTCCACAGATGCAGATGCTCCGACATCCGCCATAATGAGGGCTTCTTCAAGTTCTTCAAACAAGTCCTCGTCTACTGAACGGAATACTGAAAAAACATTGTCTATTTTATCCTTAATTGCATTTCGTGTTCCCGACAGTCCTTTTTTTAATTTATCAAAAAATGCCATTATTTTTCCTCCACTTCGTCAATATCAAGCTTAAGCAATTTCGATACACCTTTTTCCTGCATTGTAACACCATATAAAGTATCTGCAGATTCCATAGTACCTCTTCTGTGAGATATTACTATAAACTGTGTATTCTCTTTGAATTTTTCTAAAAATGCTGCATATTTATATACATTTACATCGTCAAGAGCCGCTTCTATTTCGTCGAAAAGACAGAATGGTGTCGGCTTTATTTTTATTATTGAGAATAACAAAGCAATTGCAGTAAATGCCTTTTCTCCGCCTGATAAAAGGCTGATTACGGTTAGCTTCTTACCGGGAGGCTGAACTTCAATTTCAATTCCGCTTTCAAGAATATTATCTGGATCTGAAAGACTTAACTTTGCAAGACCTCCGCCAAACAGTTCGGTATATGTTTCGTTAAATGACTTTGAAATAAGCTCAAACTGAGTTTTGAATATAGATTTCATTTTAGTCATCATATCTGAAATAATATCAAGAAGCTCATCCTTTGCAGTTTCAAGATCATTTCTCTGACCGCTTAAGAATGTATATCTTTCGTTAACCTCTTTATATTCTTCAATAGCATCAAGGTTAATATTTCCGAGTGCACGGATTTTCCCCTTTAATGATGCCGCTTCTTTCGAGGCGTCTTCCCTGGGACCGATATCGCACTTTAATTCTTCTGCCGCATTAACGGTAAGCTCATATGTATCCCATAAGCCGGAAATTATGCCGTCCATATCATTTCGTATTTTCTCCGCTTTCATTTCAAGACGGGCATTTTCGTCGGTCTTTTTAAGATATTCATCTCTTATGGATTTTGATGCCGCCTGTTTTTCTTCATTTAATTTCTGGAATTCACTGCTTGATTTTTTTGCGGCCTCTATTTCATTGGTATATTGCGCTATAGTTTCTTTTAGACCTGTTATCTGGTCGTTTCTGAAAGATATTTCATCATTATAATCAGAAATTTTTTCATTGATTTTAGAAAGCTCTGTCTGTTTGCCCTTAATATCTTTTTCTACCTGAATTTTTTGCTCGTTGTTTTTAGCAATTCTTTCATTTTCAAAGGCAATATCCTTATCCAATGCGGCAATATCAAGCTTAACAGTTTCAAGAGAATTAATTATTCGGTCTCTCTCTGCAGTTACGGCGCCCATATCAGAATTTTCAGACATTATTTCTTTTTCAAATTCTTCTGCTGTTTTTGAGGAAACCTCTATTTCTTTATCAAGAGCGGTTACCTCTGTAATATTTGCTTCTATTCTCGCATTTATTTCTTCTTTTTCTGCATTTACGGAAGAAATATCCTTTTCATAATTTAGTTTCAACTCATTTAAATAATTTATTCCCGAAAGAAGATTAATTTTTTTATCGTTTAGTCCCGATTTTTCCTCGGTTAATAAATTAAGCTGTTCTTTTCTCTTTGAAATTTTATCATCAATCTCTTCTTTTTCGGTTTCTTTCCGGGCAAGTTTTTCAGGATAAAGTTTTAATTTTTCTTCGAGTTCTTTAATTTCGTTAAGGCGTTTCATAGCACCTTTAACTCTTAACTCACCACCGGTCACCGAGCCGCCTTTGCTGAAAATTTCACCGCCGAGAGTTGCTATTTTTACAGACTGTTTATATTTTCTTGAAGCCAAAACAGCACTGTCCATATCTTCAAAAACATATG
>JAZOOC010000103.1:0-2159 GCA_045654825.1 Clostridia bacterium
AGTAGCGATTTCTGTGAACATTTTAGGGTAATCGGTGTTGGTTTTTACAAGCAGAGTTACATTGTCTTTAATGTCTGATGAGGGCATAATTCGTATAGCCACTGCAATTATTGCAAAAACAAGAAAGAAAATTGCTTTATAATTCAGTTTAAGGGTTTCAGGTTCTTTTTTTCTGTATCTTTTAAGTCTTTCGTTTTCTTTTGGCATTTTATCAACTCCTTAGTAAAATATATTACCTTTGTCCCATTAATATTATTAAAAAGCTTGAAATTGTCGGATAATTTTAGTAAAATAGATACTGGTGATATATAGATGTTTTTAAAATCAATTGAAATGACAGGGTTTAAATCATTCCCGGATAAGATTGATTTAACCTTCCCGCGCGGAATAACCTGCGTAGTAGGACCTAACGGCAGTGGAAAAAGTAATATATCGGATGCATTAAGATGGGTAATGGGAGAACAGAGTGTTAAAACTTTGAGAGGCGGAAAGATGGAAGATGTTATCTTTTCGGGAACCTTAAAGAGAAAAGCTCTGGGCTTTTGTGAGGTTAGTCTTGTTGTTGATAACAGTGACCGTGCATTACCTATGGATTTTGATGAAATAACCGTAACGAGAAGAATATTCCGTTCGGGAGATTGTGAATATTATATTAATCGTTCTTCCTGCAGACTTAAGGATATCCATGAATTGTTTATGGATACCGGCTTGGGAAAAGACGGTTATTCGCTGGTTGGTCAGGGTAAAATAGACGAAATAATTTCGGGAAGACCGCAGGACAGAAGAACTTTCTTCGAAGAGGCCTGTGGTATTTCGAAGTATCACCATAAAAAGAACGATGCAGAAAGAAAGCTTAATGCAACAACTGCAAATCTTACAAGAATAAATGATATTATAGCAGAACTTGAAGCAAGACTCGAGCCTTTGAAACAGCAATCTGAAAAGGCGTTGAAATATCTGGATTTAAGGGATAAACTGAAAGTTCTTCAGGTAAATTTATGGCTTGAAGATTATGAAAACTTTAAAGTTCTGAGTGAAAAGGCTGAAGACGAATATTTAAAATCCGCAGTTATGCTCGATAAAATGAAATCGACTCTTGAAGAGACTGATAGAGAGCTTGAAAATATTTCTGCAAGCATTTCGGATATGCGTGATAAGGTTGATGCACTTACACAGATGAGTTATAACTGTGAATATGATATTAAAACCTTTGAAAACCAGATTGAAATAGCAAAAAATAACATTGACCATTGCAATTTTGATATAGACAGAATAACAAACGAACTTGCTCAGACTGATTACAGGTATAAGATAATTCTTGAAGAAGAGAATAAATTAAACCTCAATATGAACGGGTATACCGAAAAAAGAGGTCAGCTTTCTAAAGTCCTTGAAAATCTTGAAAAAGAGCTTTTTGAAATTACAAAAAGAGTTAACGAACGAAATTCGAAAATGGCAGAAAAGAACAATCTTCTTCTTGAAAAAAGAAATGAGCTTGTTAACTTAAATGTAAAGAAAGGGTCTTATCTTTCCTATAACGAAACCTTGGGTGAAAGAATCGAAAGATTAGACGAAACCTTAAAAGAAAAAGAGCAGTCGTTATTATCAAATAAAAAAGAAACAGAAGAGAAATTAACTCTCCTTTCCGAAACAGAAGAAAGAGAAAAAAATATTCTCGAAGATATAAAAAACGAGGAAGAGGAAATAACTTCACTTGTTCATACTAAGAGCCGTTTATCCAAGGAATACGACGAACTTACTAACGAAGAAAAGCGTATGTCAGAGCGTCTTGAAATGTTAAAAGAGGCGGAAACCTCATATCTTTCATATCCAAAGGGAATAAAAGAGGTAATGCAGGCGGAACTTAATGGTGTGAAGCTTTATGGAACTCTTGCATCTCTTATAAAAACAGACGGTAAATATGCAGACGCAATAGACGGTGCACTTGGCGGAAAGCTTGGCAATATTGTGTGCGAAAACGAAGAAGATGCCAAAGAAGCTATCAACTTCCTGAAGAAAACAAAAGCGGGAAGAGTAACATTTCTTCCTGTATCCTCTGTTAAACCAAAAGAGGGAACAAAAGAGGACTTATCCAAAGAAAAAGGATATGTAGCAATAGCCTCCGAATTGGTTGAATGCGACTTGCGTTTTAAAGATAT
>JAZOOC010000104.1:0-5433 GCA_045654825.1 Clostridia bacterium
TTTTAATAAAAATTATAAATTTAAAGCTAAACCGCAAGAATATTTGTGGCAACCCGATTTTGATGATCAGGTGCCAAAGGTCATCGGTGCCGATAATGCCGGAGAGGATATAGAAAAAGGTATTAGATATATTGAATTCAAAAAAATAACGAATGAAGAAATTGAAATTGTAGCCGATATTATTACCCGAGATTATGATGGCGGTTTTAGCTTCGATTCTTTTTCTCAAAAAAATATTACATTTAATATCAAAGAACACCATTACAGCCAACAAGTATTCAGTAACAGGTATGGCGACTACATAAATCTTGTGTTAGATGCCGAAAAAGGACTTTATGTAGAAAATTATAATTATGATAACAATAAGAAATACTATTATGACTATATACCATACTAATAGGTTTTAGGGGAGGGCACAGAGACCCTCCCCTAAAATATTTGAAAATAAATATTTTGTATTATGAGTACATATCGTGATAAAATATGCACTATTTTGGAAATAATGATATCCTTTTAATTACAGCAGATCATCAACAAATTTCACTTCAGAAACTATGTATTTGCAATCTGCATTTTTTAAGGTTTGTTCATCGAAATTGGTAGTAACTCCGATACAGTCCATACCTGCGGCTTTTGCTGCCTGTGCGCCCGAAACCGCATCTTCTGCAACTATACATAAAGACGGCTCAACTCCTACCGCATCTGCGGCAATTAAGTATATTTCGGGATCGGGTTTTTTCTTTTCAGTGTCCGAGCCTGTTATAACCGCATCGAATTCTTCGGGTGTAAGACCTATACAAGAAAGATTTATAAGCACCTTTTCTCTGTCTGCCGAAGATGCAACTGCAACCTTATAGCCTTTGGCTTTAAGAGATAAAATCATATCACGAACTCCGTCAAAGGTTTTTATTAAATGACGGAAATCCGTTCCGTAAGCGGCATAAGCCTTTGTTTTCATAATTTCCTCGTAAGGAACTCCGTATTTCTCGCTTACTCCGCCGATATAGGCTTTTTCACCCATTCCGGTAAAGGGGAAAAAGTCCTCATGCTTACCCTCAATGCCGTAATCATTTTTAAGTATATTTAAAGAAGCTTCTCTCATGGCATATCCCGAATCAATAAGCACGCCGTCCATATCGAATAAAACTGCTTTATATTCCATAATTATATCAACTCACAAATATCGTTTGAAAATTGTACGGGGTCTTCGATAGGCATTCCCTCAATTAAAAGCGCACCGTTATATAAAACCGAAGCATATTTTTTAAGTTTATCTTTATCTTTTTCGTAAAGTGAAGTAAGCTTATTGAATACTTCGTGTTCTGTATTTATTTCAAGAACTCTTTCTGCCTTAACATTCTGGTCACCCGGCATATTTGCAAGAACTTTTTCCATTTCGAGAGAAATTCCGCCTCTGGTTGTAATACAAACAGGGTGTGTTTTTAATTTATCCGATTTAACAACAGAAGATACTTTTTCACCCAGAGCATCCTTTAAGAATGCGAAAAGCTCTTTGTTTTCTTCTGTTTCTTCACTCTTTACATCTTCGCCGCTTTCCGAAACCGACATAAACTGTTTGTCTTTATAGCTCATTAATACTTTAATTACAAATTCGTCTATATCTTCTGTTAAGTAGAGAATTTCAAAGCCTTTTTCTTTTATTGCTTCGCTGTGAGGAAGCTTGTCTGCCTTGTCGGTTGTATCGGCGCAGGCATAATATATGTGTGTCTGATCCTCACTCATCATCTCAATATATTCGTCAAGAGTTATAAGCTTCTTTCTTGATGAAGAGTAGAACATTAAAAGGTCTGAAAGCTCCTCTTTTTCCGCTCCGAAATTATCATAAACTCCGAATTTAATCTGTCTTTTGAAAGCCTCGTAGAATTTTTCATAATCTTCTCTTTTGTTTTTAAGAAGAGATAAAAGCTCGGACTTGATTTTCTTTTTAAGATGAGCGGCAATTATTTTAAGCTGTCTGTCGTGCTGAAGAACTTCCCTTGAAATATTTAAGGTTAAGTCCTGAGAATCCACAAGACCTTTAACAAAGCCATAGCAGTCGGGTAACAGGTCAGCGCATTTATCCATAATAAGAACTCCGTTGGAATAAAGCTGAAGTCCTTTTTCATATTCCTTTGTATAATAATCAAAGGGAATGTGTGCGGGGATATACATAAGCGCATTATAGCTTACTATACCGTCGGTGCTTGTATGTATTGTCTTTAAGGGATTTTCAAAATCTCTGAATTTATCTTTATAAAAGCTGTTGTATTCTTCTTCGCCAATTTCAGATTTGTTTTTTCTCCATAAGGGAACCATGCTGTTTAAAACCGCTTCTTCGGTATATACCTCGTAGTCTTTATCGCTTCCCTCTTTGAGCCTTGTTTTTTCAACCTGCATTTTAATGGGGTATTTTATATAATCGGAATATTTTTTAATTATTCCGCGAAGACGGTATTCTTCTAAAAATTCACTGTAATTTTCCTCTTCGGAATCGTCTTTTAAGTAAAGAGTGATTGAGGTACCCGGCTCTTTTTTGTCTGACGGAAGAATTTCGTAGCCTGAAACACCCTCCGACTCCCAGAGATAACCGTTTTCTTCACCGAATTTTTTGGTTTCAACGGTAACTTTTTTCGCAATCATAAAAGCAGAATAAAAACCTACGCCGAAATGACCTATAATATCTTCTGTTTCGTTAGCTTTCTTGAATTCGTCAGTACCGCTTTTTGCAATAACGCCTAAATTGTCGTTAAGTTCATCCTCGCTCATACCGATACCGGTGTCTTTAATTGTAAGAGTTCTTTTTTCTTTGTCTGCGGTAAGCTCTATGTAAAATTTGTCTTTTTCAAACACAATGGATTCGTCTTTCAAAGAAAGAAAATAAAGCTTGTCTATCGCGTCGCTTGCATTTGATATAAGCTCTCTTAAAAAAATCTCCTTGTGTGTATAAATTGAATTAATCATCAGATCCAGAAGCTTTTCGGATTCCGATTTGAATTTTCTTTTGCTCATTTTAAAACTCCTTTGCTATTGTTTACTAATACATTTTACCACTTTTAATATAAAAGTCAATTAAGATTTTGTAAACAAAATTGCTTTTAAACATTAATTATTGCTATTTTCTTGACTTTTTAATAAAAGTGATATAAAATTTTATAGAATACGAACTAAAGGAGATATAACTATGAAAGTATTAATGTGTTCAGATAAAAACACATATTGTAATAGGCCCGGCGGTCCGGATTATCAGTTTATGACTGAAGATAATTTAAAAAAATTAAACGAACGCTTTGATGAAGTAGTTTGGAATGAAACCGGCAGAAAATTTACCACAGAAGAGCTTATAGAAAATGTTAAAGACTGCGATGCAGTTATCACCTGCTGGGGCAGTAATATGTTCGATGAAGAAATATTAAAGCATGCTCCCAAGCTTAAAATAATTGCTCATCTGGCAGGCAGTGTTTCTTATATTGTCAGCAAAGATACTTACGACAGAGGTATTGCAGTTATCGGTGCTAACGATTTGCATTTTGCAGAATCGGTTGCGGAATGTGCGCTTCTTTATATGCTTACTTTATTAAGAAGAATGCAGGATGCTATCCCTGCTTTTCATAATGATAAAGCAGCAGCGTGGGGTACTACCAAGCTGGAATGTAAAGGCTTATTCGACAGAAGTGTAGGTATAGTAAGCTTCGGTGCAATAAGCGAATATCTCGTAAAATTATTACAGCCATTTCATTGTAATATAAAGGTTTATTCAAGAAATATCAGTGAAGAAGTACTTAAAAAATATAATATGCAAAGGGCCAGCCTTGAAGAGATTTTCTCTACTTGTGATGTTATTTCTCTTCATACAGCATGGAATAAGCATACAGAAAATATGATTAACAGAGAGCTTCTTTCATCTATGAAAGAGGGAGCTATTCTTGTTAACACTGCAAGAGGTAAAATAATAGATGAACCTGCTTTGATAGAAGTTTTCAAAGAAAGAAAAGATATTTTTGCTGCATTGGAAGTTTTCTGGCAGGAGCCTCTTCCGGAAGGACATCCCTTATATGACCTCGATAATGTTATGGTTATGGACCACAGAGGAGGTCCTACTCATGACAGATATAAATATATCGCATCAGATATTATAGACTATGTTTATAATTATCTGACAACCGGCGAGTTACCTGAAAAAGGTGTAATCCCTTACGAAAGAGCAATCAGTATGACAATCAGCTGATGTCTTTAATACATTAAATAAAATTTAGGAGGAATATATTATGAAATTACCATTAAATGTTGATCTTTCCGGCAAAGTTGCCGTTGTAACAGGCGGCGGCGGAATACTCTGCTCAATGATGGGCAAAGCTCTTGCTTTAAGCGGTGCGAAAGTTGCTATTTTAGACCTTCGTTTAGAAGCTGCTGAAGCTGCTGCTAAAGAAATCTGCGACGAAGGCGGTATCGCTATCGGTCTTTCCGCAAATGTTCTTGAAAAAGAAAGCCTTGAAGCGGCTAAAAAAGTTGTTAACGAAAAATTAGGCTCTGTTGATATTTTAATCAACGGTGCAGGTGGTAACCATCCCAGAGGAAACACCACAAACGAATATTTTGCAAAAGAAGATGTTGTTAATCCCGATGTTATTTCTTTCTATGACCTCGATCCCAACAACTTCCAGTTCGTATTCAACTTAAACTGCGTTGGTACTTTAATTCCCACACAGGTATTCTCTGCTGATATGGTTGATAAAGATGATGCTTCTATTATAAACATCTCTTCTATGAGCGCATACCATCCCTTAACAAAGGTTTCCGCATACAGCGCTGCAAAAGCTGCTATCTCTAACCTTACAGAATGGCTTGCAACTCATTTCTCAACAACAAACATCAGAGTTAACGCATTAGCACCCGGTTTCTTCATAACAAACCAGAACAGAGACCTTCTTATGAATGCTGACGGCAGCTATACCGACAGAAGTAACAAAATCTTAAACGGAACTCCTATGAAGAAATTCGGCGTTCCCGAAGATCTTCTCGGCGGACTTCTTTTCTTATTATCCAAGGAAGCTGCAGGCTTCATCACCGGTATCGTTCTCCCCATTGACGGCGGATTTAACGCATACTGCGGAGTATAATCGAATAAAGACTTAAAAAGCGGTGCAGAACACCGCTTTTTTAATTTTGTTTAAAATAAACTTGACATATCATAAAATAAATATTAAAATATAAGATAGCAGGTAATTGATTTAATATAAAATATTATTCTGACAATGAGGGTTATGCTTTAACCCCTTAATAAATCATTACTTTATTATATATATTTGAAGCACAGCCTTCGTTGCAGACAAATCTTAATACGGAGGTGGTTGTCATTATGAGTATTTTAGCAACAATAGGTATAGGCATCGGTGCATTTTTGGTATCCGCAATTCTGTTTTTCAGAGTTGGTAT
>JAZOOC010000105.1:0-11603 GCA_045654825.1 Clostridia bacterium
CGGGCATCGCGGGAGGAATATTTGAAAAAGCCGATGAAAAGCTTATAGAAGAGCTTTCCGAAAAAATAACCGAGAGGCTGCTTTTTTATTACAAAACATTTGAAAACAAAAGCTTTATATCCCAATATATAAACCGTTGCACATTCTTAAAAGGGAAAAAAGTAAATATAAAAGACGGCAACCAATCCTATACCGCAATCGCAGGCGGTACAGATAAAAACTGCCGTCTTGAAATAACAGACCCGGATGGAAATATAAAATTTCTTTCCACAGGAGATGTTAGTATATCATTTTAATTTTATAGAGGATTTTTTGAAGGTTTTCCTGTTTTGCGGGGAAACCTTTTATCTGTTGGTTTTATTTTTTCATAAACTATTATATTTCTTATATTATCTGTTTCGGGCAAGGTAAAAGTAAATATTTCCTTCTTTCTTACACCCAGCATACCTGCAGCATTTGAAGCCTCTTTAACCTCTTCTTCAAGTGTTCTGCTCTTTAAAGCTACAAAGCTTCCTCCGGTTTTAATAAAAGGAACGCAATATTCCATAAGCACATTTAAAGATGCAACCGCTCTTGCAACCGAAATATCAAACTGCTCTCTTAACTCAGACGACTGCCCCGCTTCTTCCGCGCGGGCATTTATTACATTAACATCCGAAAGTCCAAGCTCTTTTACAACCATTTTAACAAAGTCGGTTTTCTTCCCTGTTGAATCCATCATTGTGAATTTCAAGGATGGCATTGCTATTTTTAAAGGAATTGAGGGAAAACCGCCCCCGCATCCAACATCTATAACAGTATTCCCCTCTTTGAAAATACCGCTTTTTAAAGGTAAACAGCTATCGTAAAAATGCTTTAAAAATACATCTTCTCTTTCGGTTATTGCTGTTAAATTAACCTTTTCGTTATAAGAAACAAGCAATTCAAAATATTTTTCAAACTGCTCAAGCTGAGTATCATTTAAAATACATATATTTTCATTAAAAAGCTTTTTAAAATCCAATTCTTTCACCCTATAACATACATTTTTCTTTAAAGCTTGTAAACTTGCTTCCGCAGACAACTATATGGTCATTAATATCTATATCAACAAGTTCGAGTGCCTTTCTGATTTCTATGGTAGCATCTATATCTTCCTGTGAAGGCTCGGGATTGCCTCCCGGATGATTATGAGCAAGAATTATTGAATGTGCTTTGGAAACCACCGCCGCCTCAACCACTTTTCTCGGATATGCGGAAACCTCATCTATTGTTCCCTCTGCTATTTTGCGTGCGGATATAACCTCACCCATACCGTTAAGACTTATAACAAAGAATGTTTCGTAAGGCATTCCCGAAAAGAGAGTGCCTGCATATATTCCTGCAGAAATGGTTGAGTTTATAACAGGTTTCTTTTCAAGCTGACTTCTTGTATATCTTTTAAACAGGGCAGGAAGCATATTCAAAAATGTTGCCGAATTTCTGCCTAACCCCTCAATTTCTTCAAGCTCCTCAACAGTTGCATCAAGCACGCCTGAAAGAGAGCCGAACTTTTTAAGCAGGCGATGCGCAAGCTCATTAGTATCCTTTCTTGCTATTGAATAAAACAAAATAAGCTCAAGCACCTGATGGTCCTCGAAAGATGTAAGTCCGTCTTTTATGTATCTTTCTTTCAGTCTGTTTCTGTGTCCAGAATGAATGTTATTATCAGCCATAAAATTCCTCCCGAAACAAGTTTCAGAAATTCATTTTTTCAATTTCGGAAATTTTTCCGACTCTTATACTGTGTCTGCCGCCCTCAAAGCTTCCTGAAAGAAAAGCATCGCATATAGATTTAGCAAGTTCAGAACCAATAACTCTGCCGCCAAGACATAAAACATTTGCATCGTTATGTGCTCTTGTAGCACGGGCTGAAAATTCGTCTGTGCATAAAGCGGCACGAATCCCCGGAATTTTATTTGCAGAAATAGAAATACCAATTCCTGTTCCGCAGATTAAAATACCAAGCTCGCCCTCTTTATCAAGAAGTTTTTTGCAAACTTTTAATGCAATATCGGGATAATCTACCGCATTTGCATCGTAACTCCCTGCATCGCAAAGCTCATACCCTTTTTTTTCGAGATAAGCTATAATTTCTTTTTTTAATTCAAATCCGCCGTGATCGGCACCTATAATCAATTTCATTTTCTTAACCTTTCTGCCTGAGAAACTTTCAAATACAAAGGAGTAACCTCATCTTCCGAAACCGGCGGATGTTTTAAAGCGGCTTTTACAATGGCATATCCCCGCCCGATTAAAAATTCCGATTCGGCAAACTCTGCATTCTCACATATTTCCGAAATTATTTCTTTATATTTTATTACACCGTCACCGGTGAAAATAACCTTTTCGTAGTTTTCTTTTATATATAACGAAAGCTCTTTAACATTCATCGCAGTTTCTTTTAAAAGACATTCGCCTTTATGATAAATTGCTGTATAAACCTCTTCTCTGCCTGCATCTATCATCGCACATATCGGAAAACTATCGTAAACTCTCACCGATTCAGCAAGTGCTTCAAGAGATGTAGTTAAATAAATCTTTTTATCCTTGCCGCCGCAAAGACCTTTTATAGTCGCCGCACCTATTCTTAATCCGGTAAAAGAGCCGGGACCGGACACAAGTGCAAACCCATCTACATCTTCAATTGAAGTTCTTGAAATTTTAAAAGCATTGTCTATCATTAAAAGAAGCTTTTCACTGTGAGTTCTCTCATTATTCAATGTGTAATCAACAAGCACTTGCCCGTCACGCACAAGCGAAACCAAAGCCGCTTTCCCAGAAGTATCTATTCCAAGTATAAGCATCAGTTATTTCTCCTTACCGCGATTTTTCGTCTTTCGTTGTCGTCTCTTTCCATAGTAACAGTTATAACATTTTCTTTATCAAATACCTCGGGCAGAATTTCTGCCCATTCAACAATAACAATACCGTTTTTGTTTTCATATTCATAATAGCCTATATTAAAGAGGTCGTCCTCTGTTTCAAGGCGGTATATATCAAAATGGTAAATATCAGTTTCACCTGAATAGATATTAAGCAGAGTATATGATGGACTTACAACATAATCCTTTACTCTGAAATAACTTGCTATTCCTTTTACAAATACTGTTTTACCCATTCCAAGATCGCCGTTTAAAGCAACTATATCTCCCGGCTTTAATGTTTTTGCAAACTCATAGCCGGCATCCATTGTTTCATCGGGCGAGCCGGAATAAACAACATACTCTTTCATTATACAACTTTCCTTATCCAGTTTGATTTCCTTTTTCTCATATAAATCAGCACAAGCTTGGCTACACCGTCAAGATGAGCGATTGCGTAAGTAATCTCAATAGGTAATTTGAATACAAATACACATAATGCTGTAAGTCCTACACCAAACAACCACATTGTTCCCGGATCTATTATCATACAAAAAACAACATCTCCGCCCGTACGCAGTGTACCGCATATATTAACAATACTGTATGTATGAACAGGTCCGTAAGCTGCAGTTATTATAATAAGCGTTCTTACTATACCCGAAATTGCAGGTTCAGGACGGAATATTTTTATGATAAGAGGCGAAAATACAACCGTCACAAAGAAAATAATTATTGAAACACAAACCGATATACCGGACATTTTTTTAGACTTTTCGTAAGCCGCCTTATTATTTCCGGCACCGATTTCTTTGCCGACAATTACTCCTGCAGCACTTGCCATACCACCATGAAAAACAAAGAAAAGATTATATATAATTGTTGCAATATTAACTGCCGCAACCGCATCTGTTGAAATTCTTGCATATAAAACCGAAAGCATTGCAGAGCCGACAGACCATAAAGATTCATTTATGGTAACCGGCATAGCCGTTTTTAAGAAAACCGGTATATTTCTTTTAGCGCCGTCGGTATATTCAGACAGATTTTTCTTAAGATAGGGAATATTTCTCCATGCAAAAACAACTATAACCAAAGCCTCTATAATCCGCGCCGCAACAGTTGCTATAGCCGCACCCTTAACTCCCAATGCAGGGAAACCGAATTTTCCGAAAATAAGAACATAATCTCCCAAAACATTAAAAACAAGTGCAACAAGAGAACCGTACAAAGTTATTCTTGCAAACTCAAGATTCTTTAAAATATAAGAAACCGTAAGGGTTACTGCCGAAAGCAAATAACCGACAGACATTATCCGAAGATACTCGGCACCCTCTTTGATAACAAGCGGATCTCCGCTTAAAAAAGTCATTATGTATTTCGGGAAAAACGCTGCCGAAAGTGCAAATACAAGTCCGAGCGCAAGAGAAAAACACATATTTATAAATATAGTTCTCTTTATTCCCTTATAGTCCTTAAGACCTGAATATTGAGTTATAAATGCCGCACCTCCGCCGGAAAGTCCCATAAGAATAACGGCAAAAACAAAATACATCTGATTTGCAAGTCCTACTGCTGCGATAGGCACAGTACCCAGACGGGTAACCATAATATTATCCGCAAGGCTTACCAAATTAGTAACTGCACTCTGCATAGCCATCGGTATTGCAAGAAACAAAAATGTTTTAATAAATGCAGTATTTTCCTTTTTTATCATATCAGAAATTCACCTTTATCGTGCTTTTTAACAGAACTTTTTCTGCGTCGCAGTTCTTTTTTAAGAATATCATATTTATATTTTTTGCAGGAATTATCTTCAGGGAGTATCTGTTTTTTCTTTTCACAGAAAATTTCTTCTGTTGCCGTAATTCTTTTTGCAAAAGCACAAAAACGACATATTTTTATTCCTTCATCCTCCCATAGAGGATGAAATACTTGTTTATCCTTTTTCATTTAATCTCTCCTGTTATTTGCAAGAAGTACAAGTCTTAAAAGATTCATAACCGCAACAAGTGCAGAAGACACATAGGTCATAGCCGCGGCAGTAAGAACTTTTTTTGCTCCATTAAGCTCTTCTCCCTCAAGATAACCGTTTTCGGAAAGAGTTTTTAATGCTCTTTTTGACGCATCAAATTCCACCGGAAGAGTTACAAGCTGAAAAAACACGGTAGCAGAAAAAAGAATTATACCCAGATACATCAATGTATAGCTAAACATATATCCCAGAACTGCCAGCGGAACAGCCGCATAAGATGCGAACTGAACAACCGGAAGAACCTTGTTACGAATTTTTATGGGTGCATATTGTTCACTTTTCTGAACAGCATGCCCTGCTTCATGTGCCGCAACACCGATAGCCGCAACCGAGGTTGAATTTCTTACCGAATCTGAAAGGCGTATAACACCTGCTTTGGGATCGTAATGGTCGGTAAGACTTCCTCTTACAGCCTCTATTCTTATATCCGAAAGACCATTATCGTCTAAAATTTTTCTTGTTATTTCAGTTGCAGTATATCCTCTGCCGGAATTAACCCGTGAATACTTTGAATAAGCCGATTTAACCATTCCCTGTGCTATAAGCGCAATTATAAGCGCAGGAACTACAAGTATAAGATAATAAATATCTCCGTAATAAAGCATTACAATTTTCCTCTCTTATCTACTCTTATTCTTTCCTGAAGCTGAATTGTTCGTTTTTCGGAAGTGTCATTAGTTTCTGTAAAAAGATTATCATACCACTTTTTAATCATTTTCAATATTTTCTTAAACATCTAACCACCCTTTAACCAAGCACTTCTCCCGGTTCTATTTTATGTCCTTTAACAAATTCAGATACAGGCATTCTTCTGGAATTTTCTATCTGCAAATCGGTAATATAAAATATACTTCCGCCGCATACAACTCCTAATCCCTTGTCTTCAAAATATCCCCATATTTTACCGTAATCGGTATCTTCGCAAGCCTCGCCCTTAATTCCGTTGAAAACCTTGAGCTTTTTACCATTTAGTAAAGTAGCCGCACCGGGCGCGGGAGATAATCCCATCATCTGCCATTTTAATTCTTCAAATGACTTTGACCAGTCTATAACTGTATCTTCCTTATGAATCATGGGTGCATAGGTTGCTTCTTCTTCGTTTTGTTTTATTCTTACCGCTTTACCGTCTTTTATTTTAATTATTGTTGTTTTTAAAAGCTCTGCGCCCATAACTTTCAATTTATCGAAAAGTGTTTCGCAGGTTTCGTCTTCTTCTATTTCAAGCTCGGAGGTATAAAGAATATCACCCGTATCCATACCCTTATCCATAAGCATTGTAGTAACGCCTGTTATCTTATCCCCATTCATAAGACTTCTCTGAATAGGAGCCGCTCCTCTTAATTTTGGAAGAAGTGAGCCGTGAACATTAATACAGCCGTATTTTGGAAATTTAAGAACTTCCTCAGGAAGAATTTTTCCGTATGCAACAACAACAATCATATCGGGATTGTGTTCATTTAAAAGTTCATTAAGCTCACCGTTTTTTATACTTTCAGGCTGATAAACACTTATATTATGCTCCATAGCCGCCGCTTTTACGGGAGTAGGATTGATTTTATGACCTCTGCCGCTTTTTCTGTCGGGCTGGGTAATAACACATGGAATTTCATATCCCTCTTTTATAAGCATTTCAAGGCAGGGAATAGCAAAATCCGGTGTGCCGAAAAACATTATTTTCATATATTATAACCTCTATTCGCAATATTCAAATACTTTTGTGCGGAATAAAACTCCGTCAAGATGATCGATTTCGTGACAAAATGCTCTTGCAAGAAGCTCGCTTCCCTGATAAGTAACTTCATTACCCTCTCTGTCAAGCGCGGTAACCGTAACAGTCATAGGACGGACTGTATATCCCGAAATTCCCGGAACGCTTAAGCAGCCCTCAACCTCTCTCTGTTCGCCTTTAGTTTCGGTTATAACAGGATTTATAAGCTCAATAAGACCGTCACCAATATCAATAACAGCTATTCTTTTTAATATTCCTATCTGGGGTGCTGCAAGACCCACCCCGTCGTTTGCATACATTGTTTCTGCCATATCATCTAAAAGAGTGATAATTTTATCATCAATTTTATCTACCGGACGGCATTTTTTTAAAAGAACCTCGTCGCCCTCTTTAACTATATTTCTTAAAGCCATTTTTAACACCTCTTATAAAATGTCTATACTAAGACCTTCTTTTATCTTTTTTAAAATTTGCGAGCCAACCGAAATAATATCAAGCTCTTTATCCGCTTTAACTGTAAATTTATATCTGTATTTGTTTTTAAGCTTAAAAAGCGGAGCCTCGGACGGCTTGAAAAATTTAAGCTCATCATTGGTAAGCCCCTTTGCTTCCTTATAGCTTGTAAGCATATTATATGCTTCGTTTATAACAGAATAAGCCTCGTCTTTTTTTTCAGATGAACTCATAAACGAAATTATATCACAAAAAGGCGGAAATTTCATCTGTTTTCTTAAAAATATTTCATTTTCATAAAATTCATCATAATCATGCTTGGCAGCAGTTTTTATAACATAATTATCGGGAGAATAGGTCTGTATTATTCCAAGACCTCTCACATCTCCTCTGCCCGCTCTTCCAAGCACCTGAGTTATCTGTGAAAAAGTTCTTTCCAAGGCTTTATAGCTGTCCTGATAAAGACTTCCGTCTGCAGCTATAACAGCCGCAAGAGTAACATTTTTAAAATCAAGTCCTTTGGTAATCATTTGTGTTCCCAAAAGAACATTTATATTTTCATCACAGAATTTTTTAAGTATTTTTTCGTGTGAGAATTTCTTATAGGTTGTATCTGCGTCCATTCTTATAACGCTGATATTTCCGAGTTTTTTTATTTCTTCTTCTATTTTTTCTGTACCCGTTCCGAAATAACGGATATATTTACTTCCGCATTCGGGACAGTTTGAAAAATTCTCCCGCTCGTAGCCGCAGTGATGACATACAAGTCTGTTTTTCTTACTGTGATAAGTAAGACTTACATCGCAATCAGGACATTTTGCAACAAAACCGCAGTTTCTGCAGTTTACAAAGGTTGAGTGTCCCCTTCTGTTGAGAAACAGAATAGTTTGTTCGTTTTTTTCGGCTCTTTTTAGTATTTCTTCCTTAAGCCGTCTGCTTATAGGAGAAAAATTCCCCTCTTTAAGTTCTTCTCTCATATCAATAATTTCTGTTTCGGGAAGCTCAACGCCGTTATAACGGTTATTCATTACAAGGAGCTTGTAATTGCCGTTTAAAGCATTATAATAGGAAGAAATACGCGGAGTTGCCGATGCTGTTATAACAGGGATATTTTCAATTTCCCCTCTTTTTATTGCAACCTCTACTCCGTTATATTTGGGAGAAGATTCACTCTGATAAGAGCTTTCATGCTCTTCGTCTGCTATTATTATACCCAAATCGGGCAAGGGTGCAAAAACCGCAGAGCGTGCACCGATAACAACCTTAACTTCACCGCGTTTTATAAGCTTATACTGATCGAACCTTTCGTTTCTTGAAAGACCGCTGTGTATTACCGAAACGCCTTCGCCGAAGCGTTTGAAAAACCTTTCTGCCATCTGCGGTGTAAGAGAAATTTCGGGAACAAGCAAAATTGCCTGCTTGCCCATACCGATAACCTTTTCTATAATCTGCAGATAAATTTCTGTTTTTCCACTTCCGGTTATTCCTTTCAAAAGGAAAACCGAATGACTGCCGAGAGATTTTTCAAGCTCTTCCATAACCGACTTCTGCTCATCTGTAAGTATTTTTTTAATATCGGGAGTAAAATCGGCATTTTTATAAGGATTTCTTATAATTTCAGTTTCGGAAAGCTCAACAAGTCCTTCCGCTTCAAGAGTTTTTATATTCTTTGCGGTGGTTTTTGAAAACATAACAAGGTCGCTTAAAACCATACTCTTGTTATCCTTTAGTATTTTAAGCGCTCTTATTCTTGCTTTTTTCGATGGATTTAATCTGATATATTCATCAACTGCCGTCATATCTTCGCTAAGACTTACAATAATAACAGTTTTATCGTTCAAAGAAGATTTGTAGTCGGTTTTTACAGATAACGCACCCGTTTCAACAAGAATATCTATTTCTTTTCTTATGTTCTTTTTTCCGTACGCAAGCTCAATATCCTTAAGACTTGCACCGTTATACTTAGAAACAAGCTTTAAAATTTCATATTTAACGCCGCAAAAAGAAGATATGTCTATATCCTCATTTATATAAATTCGATCGTCGATAAGGGTAGTCATACCCGGAGGCATATTGAGTCTTAAAGCATCGTTTAAGGATGCAAAATTTCTTTTTATAACAAAGCGCGCCAATTCAAAGCCTGTTTTTGTTATAACAGGCTCTGAATCGATTATTTCAGATATTTTCCTTAGGTTTATTCCGGTTGGAGGAGTATCGGTTAAAGATACAATAATCCCCTCAATCTTTTCTCTGCCGAACGGAACGATAACTCTTTTTCCGGCTAAAGCCTCTTTTTCAAGTTCCGACGGAATTTCATAAACAAAGGCGCGATTTAATTGTGCCGCTTTTCTGTTTGGAACTACGCTTGCATACAAAATTTCTTATCTCCCAAACTTAAATTTATAGTCTATAAATTTAGCTTTATTTAAAATATTTATAATAGGAATTGCAATTGCATAATCAACAAGGTGATGTATGGAAGTTCCGATAGCGATAACCCACATAACATATCCCATTGCCTGATTGTTAAGTAACGCAGACATCCCTGCCGCACCTGCAATTATGTATACTATAAGCATATCGCTTGCGGAATGAAGTATCATGGTTACAAGAATTGTAAGATAAGCATTTGCGTGCTTTCTTATCATATACGCGCCTGCCAGTGTGAAAATAACATGAGTTGCCGCTCTTGCCGCAACTATTGGAGACATAGTTACATAAAACCCGATTGCAGAGCCTATTGCGGTTATTATAGCCGAAAACGGACTGATAAACATAGACACAATAAGCGGAAGGTGAGATGCCAGTGTTGCTGTAAACGGAGGCATTAAAACCTTAACCGGCATAATCATCGGAATTACTATCGCAAGTGCGGTAAGAAGTCCTGTAATTGTGAATTCACTCATTTTGTTTCTTTTCATTTTGCATTCTCCTTATTTATAAATGATTGTATTGTAAAGAGGATTTAAAGCTTCTGACCATATAAACACCTTTGCATAAGCTTCGTCCTCATTTAGCACCATATTATTATAATTTTCATCAGGCTTTGAGTCAACAAGAACCGTTTCTTTTGCCGTTATTCTTGTCATAATTCCTAAGGAATCAAAAAATGCGATATATTCATCGGCAACCGTTATTTTCTTTTCAGCAAAGTTTAACGCATAATCTGCAGATTCCACTATTAAATCTCCGCTTTTTTCCGTAATATCAAGACGACATACCTCATCGGTTATATCAGTATTCATATCAATCAGATTTCCCGACAAATCCGAAACGGCACCAACTTGAATATAATGATTATCCGAAATATTAAAGTCGAGATATTTTTTACCGTTTTCAACAGAAACTTCAAAATCGGAAAGTACAGGAGGAGTTGTATCGAGATATATGGGTCTTGTGCAAATATGAGGTTTTACTGTATCTCCGTAATCTATTTCAGCTAAAGCATATAATTCATACTGACCATCCGAGCATTTTTTATTCTGCAAATCTGTTCCGTTCCAGCGCATAAAGGATGCATTCATCAAGTTTATACCATCAGCCTTACTGATATTTTCAATACCGGTATAACCGAATTTTATATTTCCTGCGGCATCTTTTATCATCCACTTAAAGCTTTTTATATTACGGAAAATACCCGTATATATTTTTGCATAATCCATCACCCCGTCCTGATTTGGCGAAAAAGCGACCTTTGAAGAATCAGGAACTTTCCAGGCTGTTTTATCCTGGCTTGCGAAAAAATTATTTCCGAGGTAGAACAACTGTTTTGCCGGAGTTTTTTCCGAAAACTTCACGAAATTGTCAGCAAATCCAAATCCGAAATTCTGCTTATCGGATATAAATACAGGCGAAGCAGCCCAATCGCCGTAATACCCCGAAAAAGGCATATTAAGTAATTCAAAGTCTGATTCAAGCTTAATGAATCCCTCTACAAAAAAGCCTTTTGTAAACACCTTGCTGTTGGAAGCTACCCATGAAGAATCCAGACTTACATCAACTGTAATAGTTTTTGTTTCGCCGGCAGCCAGTTCAATCTTATTTGTTGAAAATTCTACACTATGAGGGATTTGAACACTTTTACCATTTGTTCTTATGCCGGTATAACCATCGGTAATAAGCTCCAGAGAGGGTGTATATATTTGTTTTTCATCAGAAATATTTCTTATATTAAAGCTGAAAGAAAATTGTTCTGTTAATTTATCTTTAAGACTTAATTTGGTTTTTCCGTCATCGGCATATAATACAGCTTTAGCTGAAACCGCTTTATTAACATCTGAGAATCCGCTTCCCTGAGCGCGGGGCGAAACTGCAGTATTACCATTATATATGATTTCTGCTGTTGACATTAAAAGCTGTTCGGAAAGAGTGCTTATTTCGTTTTGAGCAATTCCCGCATCCAGTAATGATTTTTTTAAAATAACCGCCTGAGCGCAAAGCTTCGGTGCGGCAAAGGATGTTCCCATACCATTAGCACTGTATCCGCTGTTCAATGCAATCGAAC
>JAZOOC010000106.1:0-13670 GCA_045654825.1 Clostridia bacterium
ATGGAAAGGCTGAGATAAAAATCTCTGAATTTTTCTTGCTCTCTGAACGAGAAGCTTATCATCATCGGATAATTCATCCATACCCATAATTGCTATAATATCCATAAGTTCCTGATATCTCTGGAGTATTCTCTGCACTTCACGCGCAACAGAATAATGTTCTTCACCGAGAACCTCGGGTGATAAGATTCTGCTGGTTGATTCAAGAGGATCAACTGCAGGATAGATACCCTGTGATGCGATAGAACGGGACAAAACCGTGGTTGCTTCAAGGTGAGCAAATGTTGTTGCAGGTGCAGGGTCGGTAAGATCATCGGCAGGTACATATACTGCCTGAATAGATGTTATCGAACCTTTCTTTGTAGAAGTAATTCTTTCCTGCAAATCACCCATTTCGGTTGCAAGAGTCGGCTGATAGCCAACCGCAGATGGCATACGGCCTAAGAGTGCGGAAACTTCACTTCCCGCCTGGGTAAATCTGAATATGTTGTCGAGGAAGAGAAGAACATCCTGTCCCTCTTCGTCTCTGAAATATTCTGCCATTGTAAGACCCGATAAAGCAACTCTCATTCTTGCTCCTGGCGGCTCATTCATCTGTCCGTAAACGAGAGTTGTTTTCTCTAAAACTCCCGATTCTTTCATTTCATTATATAAGTCGTTACCTTCACGCGTACGCTCTCCAACTCCGGTAAATACCGAAAGTCCGCCGTGTTCTTTGGCAACATTGTTTATAAGCTCCATAATAAGAACGGTTTTACCAACTCCGGCGCCGCCGAAAAGGCCTATTTTACCACCCTTGGAATATGGGCATATAAGGTCGATAACTTTTATACCTGTTTCAAGAATTTCGGTTGAAGTTGAAAGTTCACTGTAACCGGGAGCGGTACGATGGATATTCCATCTTTCTACACCTTCCTCAAAAGGCTTGTTATCAACTGTATCTCCGAGAACATTGAATATTCTTCCGAGAGTTTTTCTTCCAACGGGAACACTTATTGTTTTACCCGTATCTGTTACGGGAGTTCCTCTTTTAAGTCCGTCGGTTGATGCCATCGCAATACAACGAACAATGTTATCGCCGATATGCTGTGCAACTTCAACGGTTAATATTTTATCACCATTCTGCATAGTCAATGCGTTGTGTATGGAAGGCAGACTTCCTTCCGAAAAGGCAACATCGACAACAGGTCCCATTACCTGTGATACTGTGCCTTTAGCTATTTCTGACATCAGCTACGCCTCCTTTACGCGTCGCTTCCTGCGACAATTTCTGTTATTTCCTGTGTTATCGAGCCTTGTCTTGCTCTGTTATACATAAGTCCAAGCTCGTCTATCATTTCCTGTGCATTCTTGCCTGCCGAATCCATGGCAACACGGCGTGCTGCAACTTCGGATGCAAAGCTTTCCTTAACCGAGGCATATATAATACCTGCAACATATTCGGGAATAAGTGCATTTAAAACGGTAAGCTCATCAGGCTCGAACACCATTCCGTTATTAACGGAGGTATTTTCTTTTTCAAGCGGAAACACCCATCTTACCTGTGCTTCCTGGGACATCATTGAATTATATTTTGTCATAACAATTCCGAAACGGCTGTAATTTCCCGAAAGAAAATCCTTGCATATGCTGTCCGCATAATTTTTGCATTCTTTAAAGCTTATTGTTTCGGTAATTACGATTTCTTTACCAAATCTCTCGCAGGCTCTTTTCCCAATGGGGATAATTTCAGCATCGGGAAATTCTTTGGCAAGTCGGAATACATTTGCATTATATCCGCCTGCAAGACCTCTGTCACCTGCTATAACAATAAGGAGTGTTCTTTCAGCATCCTTAGTTGTCATATAAGGACTTTGCTGACATTCGGTACTTCCAACCAAAACCGAAACGGCATTGTTAACAGCACCAAGATACTGTTTGGATTTATTCATTGAATCAAGTGCACGACGGATTTTAGATGATGCAACAAGTCCCATAGCCTTTGTAAGATGCAAGGTGGAATTGACACTTTTTATCCGCGTTCTTAATTTTTTAATATCGGCGCTCATCAGCTCACCTCAACTCAGAAAGAGCTTTTTCAAGCTCATTAATATCTTCATCTTCCCATGAGCCGTTTTCAACACGACTTAAAAAGCCGCCGTATTTATTTTCGAGAAGTTCATAAAGATTCTTTTCATAATCTTTTACTTTGTTAACTGCTACATCATTTAAATAGCCGTTAATTACAGCATATACGATTGCAACCTGACAACCTACACGAACGGGAGAATTACGGTTTTGTTTTAAAACCTCAACTATTCTTTCGCCGAGTGCAAGTCTTGCCTTTGTATCGGCATCAAGGTCACTTCCGAACTGAGCAAACGACTGTAATTCACGATATTGCGAATATAAAAGCTTAAGCTCACCCGATACTTTTTTCATACCTTTAAGCTGTGCGGCACCACCAACACGGCTTACCGAGATACCCGGGTTTATAGCGGGCATAACACCTGCGTGGAAAAGCTCTGTTTCGAGGAATATCTGACCGTCTGTTATAGAAATAACATTGGTCGGAATATATGCTGAAACATCGCCTGCCTGTGTTTCTATTATAGGTAATGCGGTTATTGAGCCACCGCCGTATTCAGGAGCAACGCAAGCCGCTCTCTCAAGCAGACGGGAATGCAAATAGAATACATCACCGGGGTATGCTTCACGACCGGGAGGTCTTCTTATAAGCAGAGAAAGTGCACGGTATGCAACTGCGTGTTTGGATAAATCATCATATATTATAAGAACATCTCTGCCCTGTTCTCTGAAATACTCTGCCATAGCGCAGCCCGAATAAGGAGCTACATACTGCAAGGGTGCAGATTCAGATGCGGATGCGGAAACGATTATAGTATATTCCATCGCACCTGCATTAGCAAGCTCGTTTGCAAGCTGAACAACTGAACTGTTTTTCTGGCCGATTGCTACATATATACAAATAACATCTGTATTTTTCTGATTGATAATTGTATCAACTGCGATTTCTGTTTTACCGGTCTGACGATCACCTATAATAAGCTCACGCTGACCTCTTCCTATAGGTATCATACTGTCGATAGCTTTAATACCTGTCTGGAGAGGAACAGAAACGCTCTGTCTTTCAATGATGCCGGGAGCTTCCGATTCAACAGGTCTTGTTTCTTTCGTTTCAATAGGACCTTTACCGTCTATCGGATTACCAAGGGTATCAACAACTCGTCCGAGCATAGCTTTGCCTACGGGAACAGAAAGAACTCTTCCTGTTCTTTTAACGGTTGTACCCTCTCGAATATTATTTTCAACAGATAAAAGAGCAACTGATACAGTTTCGCTTTCAAGATTCTGCGCCATACCGAAGCTTCCGTCTTCAAATTCAAGAAGCTCACTTGCCATACATTCCCTCAAACCGTAAACACGGGCAATTCCGTCACCGACAAGAATAACCGTTCCTGTTTCTTTCATTTCAATACGGGATTTGTAATTTTTTATCTGTTCTTTTATTACACTGCTTATTTCTTCAGGTCTTGTGCTCATTTGTTTATCACTTCCTTTATGTCACGCAGGCGGGTTTTAAGACTTCCGTCGATAACTTTTCCGTCTGCTTCGATAAGAATACCGCCGAGTATGGAGCTGTCTTTTTCATACTCAATTTCCACTGCGGTTTTAAACATATCTTCAAGCTTTCTTGATATTTTTTCTTTTTCTTCCTCGTTAAGTTCTATTGCACTTGTAACTTTTGCTTTTGTAACTTTTTGTGAAGCATCAAGAAGCGCAAAATACTCCTCTGTTGATTCAAAAAAGCAGGAAATCTTTCCTTTTTCACATAAAAGCATAATATAAGAGAGAACTTCATCGGGAAGAATATCCGAAAAAGCTTTTTGTAAAGCATCGAGGCGTTCACTTAAAGGAATTCCCGGAGAACTTAAAAACTCCAGATATTCAGGTTCTTTGTTAAAGGCATCTTTAAGTGTTGAAAGCCCCTCTGCGTATTCATCTTTTTTATTATTTTCACATGCGAGCATAAAAAGGGCAGTTCCGTATTCCTTACTTACTTCCGTCATTGCCATCACCTATTTCCTTAATAAATGAATCAATAAGCTCTCTGTGATCATCTGTATTGATTTCGCGTCCTATCATTTTTTCTGCAATAGCGCCCGACACTGAAACTATTTCGCGTTTTATTCCGTCAGCGGCTTTTTTAACAGTGAGTTCCGCCTCAGCTTCTGCGCGTCTTAAAATTCCATCTGCCTGTTCTTTTGCTTCCGAAAGAATTTTTTCTTCGCGGAATTTTGCGTTGCTTGATGCAGAACTGAGGATTTCTTCAGCCTCTTTCTTTGCACCTTTTAACTGCTCTTCGTATTTTTCTTTATACGCTATTGCCTCATTTTTCATATTTTCGGCAACAGAATATTTTTCATCGATTTCTTCCTGTCTTTTTGCCATTACATTTTTTGCAGGCTTAAAAAGAAACTTCTTGATAATAAGAAAAAGCAGAAGAAGGTTAAGAAGAGAAATCAAAATCTGCCATATATTGACGGAAATGACATCTAATGACTGTATCATCTGTAATCTCCTTAATGATTATAATGCGCTTTTTAATACATTGATAAATATACCGGGTGCAACAAAAATGAGAAGAATTGCAACAACCAGAGAATAGATACCTGTTGTTTCTGCAATAGCACAACCCATAATCATGGTTGATGTTACAGAACCTTTACTTTCGGGCTGACGGCCGATTGCTTCACAGGCTTTGGATACTGCATTACCTTCACCGATACCGGGGCCGATAGCTCCTATACCCATACAAATACCTGCGCCAAGTGCACAACATCCTAAAATAATACCAATTGCGATTTCCATAATAAAATCCTCCATTAATTAAATATTTATTTTTTTATTTTTTTCATTAATTTTTTCTGTTTTCTTTTTTCGTATTCTTCATGAGGGAAAGCACCTGCAACATTAAGCATGGTAAGCATTGCAAATATATATGCCTGCATACAACCGCTGAATACATCGAAATAGATAGAAAGAACAGCGGGAAGACCTATCTGCAGAAAAGGAATTTCTCCAAGTCCGAACGGAAGCCATCCGAGCAAAAGAGAAGATGCCCCCTGAAGTGCAACTGCTATAAGAACTGCTATTACAGAGCCTGACAATACATTTCCGTAGTGACGGAACGCCATAGATACCGGAGTGGCAATCTCCCCTAAAACATTAAGAGGTGCCATAACAAATATCGGCTCGGTAAATCCCTTGAGATAATTAAGAAATCCACCTTTTAATTTATAATAAGTTATGAGTATGAACACAAGTATTGCCCAACCTGCAACTACATTGATATCTGATGTTGGTGGGAACAACCCAAACAAACTCATAAGACTTGAAAACGCAGACAATGCAATTATTGCAGCTATAAACGGAGAATATCCCGCAAACATACTTCCCATTGATTCATTTACAAGACCTTCCGCCTTTTCTATCACCCATTCAACCAGCAGCTGACGGCCCGAAGCCTTTCTTACACTAAGCCCATGAGTCATAAAAAGACAAAGACCGAATATTGCGATTATAACAAGCCAGGAGTTAATCTGCGCCTCGGTGATAAGAAGATTTTGCAAGGGCATCGGAATTTCCAGATAAATCTTCGCACCTGTTATGCTGACTCCCTCGGTTAAAGGAGATGTAGACACCTTAAGAATTATCGCAGTAAGAACCGGCAATATCATCATAAGAATATATAAAATATCCAAAAAAACAAAACGAAAGTTTTTTTTCATTCTCCATCAACCTCCTCGCTTATCTTTCTTAAATATGGCGAAAGACCTATTGCAATCCTTGTAAAAAACAAGGGAATAATCAAAGATATATTGTCAAACCAGGGAAGTAACGCACCTGTTCCGATTACAACAATAAGCATAAGCATACGGTATACTTGCGATAGCTTCAAAACATTTTTAGCTTCTTTCTCTTCCTTGGAAACCGCTTTCTGAACAAATAAAGCCAAAAAGAAAAAGTTAACAACAGATATTCCGGAGCTTAAAAGATTACCCAGAAGAACAGTATAATTCCACTTGTTCATAACCAAAAATACTGCTTGCATAAGCAAGCTTAAAATTACTGTTACAAAGGAAATATATTTAGTTTCTTTTATTACAACCGAATCAATTTTCACTATGCTTTCTCCTGTATGTCACAAACTTTACCAATTTATACTATAATAACATATTATTGCCTTCTTGTCCATATAAAATGTTAATTTTTATATAAAATTGTTCTCAAAAAAAAGAACTGCTTGGTTTTATAAAACAGTTCTTTTCAGAAAGACTTTTTCAACTCATCATTTTTAGTATTTCTTTCTTAAGCCTTTCTATTATTTTCTTTTCGAGTCTTGATATGTAAGATTGAGATATTCCAAGATAGTCTGCCACCTCCTTTTGAGTTTTCTCATATCCGTTTACAAGACCAAATCTTAAATTCATTATTTTTTGTTCCCTTTTGGGAAGCAAAGACAATGCCTCAAGAAGTAATTCTTTATCTATTTTTTCTTCAATGCTTTTATAGATAACATCATTGTCAGTTCCCAAAATATCCGATAAAAGAAGCTCGTTTCCGTCCCAGTCTACATTAAGAGGTTCATCTATTGATATTTCCGTTTTTCTGTTTGCGGTTTTTCTAAGATACATAAGAATTTCGTTTTCTATACATTTAGACGCATAAGTTGCGAGCTTTATATTTTTATCGTTTCTGTATGTGTTAACAGATTTGATCAGCCCGATAGAGCCTATTGAAATCAAATCCTCAACATTAACTCCTGTGTTTTCAAACTTTTTTGCAATATATACAACAAGCCTTAAATTTCTTTCAATAAGTATTTCTTTCGCCTTTTCATCACCGCTACACATACTTTCGATATAATCCGCTTCCTCTTCTTGCGAAAGCGGAGGAGGAAGTATATCTGCCCCGCTTATATAATAAAGGCTGTTGCCTTTTGAAAATGTTTTTAAAAGTTTATGCCATATTTTCAACAGAAATTTCATTTTAACACCTACATCAGAGGATTTAATATTGCGTCAAATTCGTTATTCCCCGAAAGTTTCTCATAAATCACCGCAACAATAACCTCATTAATCTCCTTTCCGGATTCCTTTATTTTAATATAATCGGGGCAAAATCCTTTTAATATATCCCCCGACCCTACAGTGCTGTATGGAATAAGTCTTATTTTATCAAGATATCTTCTGCTTATATTACAACTTATATCGCTTCCCTCTTTTAAAAACTCGGTAAGCTCCTCAGGAAGAATAGCTTTTATGCTTTCATATTCAACCACAACAACCGGATATAAAGTTATCGGGTCCAGAAGAGAATTACCCGTATCCATCATTCCCACAACCGAAGCAGTTTTCCCCGCAACTGATATAACAACCTCTGTTTTTTCTCCGTATCTTTTTGCATTCATCCGTATATGCTTTAAAACATATCTTATTACAAAATAAGATATCACACATGCCGCAATTATTACCCATATACTGTTTTCCGTATAAATCATCCCGTTTTTCACTGTTGTCACTCCTGATAAATTACTCACATAAGACGCCGCTCCCGCAAACGCAAATGCTGTTATGTAGAAATAGAATACAAGTTTCAAAAAGTTTTTTCCCGACTTGAAACAGATAATTACCATAAGGGCGGCAACCACCAGTTTTATCAGAGGCGAATAAAAGCCTTCAAAACGGGCATCAAACATAAAAACCGAATAAACTCCGCCAAGAAGGGATGAGCTGACAATACCCAAGCCTCTTGTTTTTGCGCCGCTTATCCATTTAACACATAAAAGTATTAAAAAGTTTATGAGAAAGTTTATCCCGATAACCACATCCACATATACTGTCATTTGTATCACCATATAAAGTATACTACAAAGAGAAGAAAAAAAATGTCGTAATCAGTTTGCAAACCGCAAAAAGATTTCGACATTTTCCTTTAATTAAATTTTGTTTTTAAGGAATTAATAATTTCTGCTAAAAACCACATAACAATTGTTGTTAAAATAAGCTCTCCGCCCATATATCCTCCGTTATACAAAAGAGAATACAAAAACGGGCTTTGTCCTTCAGGTGCATAGCATTTCCATATAAGAATTCCCGAAGCAAGATGACATAAAAACCGCAGAAATACAGTAATTGCCGCGCCTGTCATATATTTTAATCTCGTGTTTTTTATATTCGAGGATAATTTCCCCGAAAGTCCCAAAACGCCGAATGCCAGGAAATAATCAAGGACTATTACTGCAAAAAATGACGAAAAATCCTGTACGGGCGGCGGTGCAAAATTAAGTACCATTTGAAGAATTGAATATGTAACCGACACCATTAAAGACTGTTTCAAATCGAAAACATATGATACTGCTATTATAGGAACCATACTTCCCAAGGTCATTGAGCCTCCGAACGGCATCCGAAGTCCAATAAAAGACAATGCGGTTGCTAAAGAAAGCATAAGACCGCTTAAACTAAGAATTTTTGTCTGTTTCATTTTATCCTCCTTGTCATCGGAGAGTTGAACTTTTTACGCCTTACAAAACCGACAAATTTAAAGCATTAAAATTCAGCAAGCATAAGGCGTAAAAACTTCGACTCTCCGATGAATAAACAAAAAGCTGACGGATAAAACCGTCAGCACAGATACAAAAAAGTATTTCCCTCCGTTGGCATTATCCAAATCAGGTAATGGGTCGGAACTTTAATTTCCCTCTCAGCCTGTTACACAAGCTCCCCTTTTTCAATTTTAGTTAATTATAATACAATTTAACAATTTTGTCAATATTATTTTATGCTGTATCCGCCTTTTACAAGAACAAGCATATCTGTTTCTGCCTTAAAACCTCTTCCGTCATCTCTCGGGATAATAAAGTGATGATTTAAAGGAAGAACACCCTCTGCGATATCAATACCGTCTGTAACATCGGAAATTCCGCCGCTTGCGCTTACAACCGCTTTACCGCTTCCTTGTCTTATAATGAATTCACAGCCTTCAGATGCAACAAAGCTTTTATTCTTATTAACAGAAACAAGCTTGAAGCTCGAATCTCCGCCGCCCGAAGAAGTCGCCGTATGGCTTGCTATGTATTCTTTAACTCTGTCAAAGAATACCTCATTGAGATAACTCTCGGTGATAAGCGGGTCATCGGTAGAGTAAGACACTGTGAAAATCACACCTGTAAGACACACCGCAGCAAGAACTGCTGCCAAAACTTTCTTTTTCATATTTTTTTCCTCTCTTATTTATATTGTAATACCGAAGCTTATTATCAAAGCATCGTTTACTTTATTCATATAAATATCGTCCAGACGGCCTATTCTCTCTTTAAGCCTTTTTTTGTCTATTGTCCGTATCTGTTCGGTCAAAACAACTGAATCCTTCGGAAGTCCGAAATGCTCCGCATCTATTTCGATATGCGTTGGCAGCTTTGCTTTATTGATTTTACTCGTTATTGCTGCTGCAATTACAGTCGGACTGTACTTATTGCCCACATCATTCTGAACTACAACAACAGGTCGTATTCCTCCCTGTTCCGAGCCGATAACGGGGCTAAGGTCGGCATAATATATATCTCCGCGTTTAATTTGCAAGTTATTCACACTCCGTCAAATAGTGCTCTGTTTTTAAAAGAGCCTCATTTTCCGCCTCCAAGCTTAATTCTGCCAGCCCCAGATTTATTTCTCCCATTTCAGTATAGCCTTGTTTTAAATTTTCAGTTTCTTTTATAAGTTTAATCTGCCTTTTTAAAGCAGAAAGAGCAATTTCGGTTATATTTATTCCCAGTTTATTTGATTCTTCAATAATATTTCGAGGAACAGATATAGTTATTTTTTCATTATCTTTCAATGTTTGCGCCCCCCTGTGTCAATATTCCATAGAAACATTATACTACTAATCAACTAAAAGGTCAAACATCAATTTTTTCTTTTTATGTTATAACTATCCAATATACTCCCTCGGAACTCTTTTGGTTATTGAAGTTAAAATTTCATAACTGATTGTTCCCGAAAGATTTGCAAGCTCATCTGCCGTAATAATTTCCTTTCCGTCTTTACCGATAAGGGTAACCTCACAACCAACTTCCGCTTCGGGAATATCGGTTACATCTGCCATAAAAACATCCATACACACATTCCCTCTTACAGGCGCTCTTTTTCCACAGATAAGAACATCTGCTTTGCCCGACAAACGTCTGTTATAGCCGTCTGCGTATCCTGCGCCTATAACGGCAATTCTTCTGTCTTCATCAGAGCTGAAGTGTCTGCCGTAGCTTACAGATTCGCCCGGCTTTAAAGTGCGTATATCAATAATAACAGATTTCAATTCCATAACAGGCTTTAATCCGTAGTCTTTTCCGCTGTCGTCAGGGTTACAGCCATACATGGCTATTCCTGCTCTCACCATATCCGACGCGCTCTCAGAAAGATTGAATATACCGCCGCTGTTACAAATATGCTTTATTTGAAAATGCATTCCTTTTTTCTCAGAGAGTTCTGTTATTTCTTTAAATCTTTCGTACTGCAAAGCTGCAAATTCTTTTTGAGAAAGAATATCCGAGGTTGCATAATGAGTAAAACAACCAGTTATCGAAACATTCGAAAGACGGTTTATTCTTTCGATTTTATTAAGTGAAGATTTATCAAAAGAATCGAAACCGAGTCTGGACATTCCCGTATTGAATTTGATATGAATCTGCGCAACTTTACCCTGATTTTTTGCCTCTTCATTTATCTTTAAAGCTTCATTTTCGCTAAAGACAGTTTCGGTCAGATTATATTTAATTGCGTTTTCGTAATGTCCACCCCTTGACAGGACAAGAACGGGAGCATCTATACCTGCTTCTCTTAACTCCACACCCTCAGATACAGTTGCAACTGCCAGCATTGATGCACCTGCTGAAAGTGCGGCTTTCGCTACCATCACAGCACCGTGTCCGTAAGCATCCGCTTTTACAACGGCGGCAATACGGGTTGAATCTTTTATATGCGATTTAATAACAGCAAGATTGTTTTTAAGATTATTAAGATTCACAACAGCTTTTACACTATTTTGATATCCGCTCACAGATAAGACCTCCAATTATATTTTTGGTATTTTTTCAAATTTTTAAACAATATTTTTTATTAATCGGTAATTTTTTTAAAAGCTTTTGGTATTGAATTTATAATATCAGTAGCTTTTATTGCGAATTCTGTTTTTTCCTCTGCCTCGATATCGCCCGCAAGTCCGTGAATATAAACACCCAGCGTTGCGGCATCGAAAGGCTCTGACCCCTGTGCAAGAAATGCGGCAATCATACCCGAAAGAACATCTCCCGAGCCTGCAGTTGCCATACCGCTGTTGCCTGTTGGATTTATTCTTACTTCACCTGATTTTGAGCTTATAACAGTCGCTGCACCTTTTAAAACTGCTGTAAGATTATTTTCCAAAGCAAATTTTTCGCACAAGTATATTCTTCCCGACTCCACTTCATTAAGTCCGAGTCCTGTAAGTCTTGAAAACTCCATACTGTGAGGAGTTATAACAAGAGGACATTTTCTATTCTTTAACAACACAGGATTTTTCGCCAGTATATTGAGGCCGTCACCATCAACAACTACAGGCGAATTAAATTTCTGCATCACCGTTTTTATTATATGCTTAGCTTTGGAATTTTGGGAATATCCCATTCCTATTGCCAAAGCATCCAGCTTGTCAAAATATTTTTCCAATTCGCTTTCATCAAGAACTATTGCCTCGGTAAGCTTAACCGATACTATATCTTTTATGGATGAAGGAACAAATACATAGCACATTCCTGCACCGCTTCGAAGCACAGCTTCTGCCGCCATACAAACAGAACCCGCCATACCCTCGCTGCCGCCTGCAATTCCTACTTTACCAAATGTTCCTTTATGTCCGTAAGGAAGTCTTTGAGGCAATATGCTTTTAATAATATTTTCATCTGTAAGATAATTTTTGAATTTAAGCATCGAAACGGCTTCGGGCGGGATTTTTATATCAAGAAGCTCTGTTTTTCCGCAGTAGCTTTTTCCGGGATATACATTGAGTCCGATTTTTGAAAGCGCAAGAGTAAAAGTTCTGTCTGCTTTAACAACCTCTCCCTCGGCTCTTCCGCTGTCTGCTGAAAGTCCGCTCGGTATATCTATGGATACAACCTCATTTTCAAGAGAGTTTATTCTCAAAATCCCCTCTTTTATTGTGCCCTGGGGTGCATTTCTTAAAGAAATACCAAGCAAAGCATCCACAACTATTGCATTTTTGGAAACTTCATCATTTATTGTGCCCATCGGAACAATGGCTTTCTTTGCTTTTTCCCATGCTTTATAGGAAGTTTCTGAAAGCTTATCCTCGCTGTCGCTCATATATATTTTCACTTTCGCTCCCGAAAGCTTAAGATTTTTTGCAGTAAGAAAGCCATCACCGGCATTATTACCTCTTCCGCAAAAAACAGCATATTCGCGATCGGTTCCGTAATACTCTTTTAATTTCTGGCTTACAGCTTCTGCCGCATTCTCCATAAGAATTTCTTCGGGTATATTAAACTCAGAAACAGCTATTCGATCAAGCTGTTTTATATGAGCCGACGATGCAAGATACATATTAGTTGCCTCCAAGTTGAATGTTTCTCATATTATATTTCTTCATAGAATCAAGCATTTCATTTGTAGGGTTGAAAACAAGTATCATTCTTTCGCTTTTTTTATTCACAAACACTGCATAATATCTGTTTTCACTGCCCTCTCCGAGATCAGCATTAAGCTTAACTTTAAGGTCTGGAGAATTATATGCTTTTACAAATTCTTCTCCCTGAGCAGGTGCCATAACCTCAAATTTTCTCACTGATACTGTAAGAAGTCTTTTTCTTTCTTTTTTAGCGAGTATTCTGTCAACATCAAGTTCATCGTTTGTAAGTATATATTCATATTCTATTGAATATCTTCTCGAAAACTTGTATGCACCGTAAAACATTAAAAATACAAGTGCCGGATAAAACAGTGTTATAAAAGGTATGTGCACTACCGCCAGAACCACCGTTAATACTGCGGCAATAAGATAACAGGAAATACAAAAGAGTCTTTCCGTTACCGTTTTCTTCTTTTTAATCATATATTCAAGATAAGTATCCATTTTAAATTCCTTTCAGAGTTAACGAAATTCTTTTTTTATCAAGGTCAACATCGAGAATGCGTACCTTTAATATATCTCCCACCGCAAGTTTTTCGGATGGGTGTTTTATAAATTTATCGGATATCTGTGAGATATGAAGAAGTCCATCGTAATGAACACCTAAATCAACAAACGCACCGAAATCAGTTACATTTCTTACCGTTCCCGTTAAAAGCATATCTGGTTTTAAGTCTTTTATATCAAGTAAGTCTGAACGCAATTCAGGTTTTGGTGCTTCATCACGGATATCACGACCCGGTTTAACAAGCTCTTTTATTATGTCATTTAATGTCGGCACGCCTATCTGAAGCTCGTCCGCAAGCTTTTCAACACCGTAAAGTTCTGCTTTCTTTTCAATCATACCAAATTCTGATTCTGATTTTATATCATAGCCGAGTTTTATAAGAAGCTGCTCTGCCGCATCATAGCTTTCGGGATGAACA
>JAZOOC010000107.1:0-10365 GCA_045654825.1 Clostridia bacterium
TCTTCCTAAGACCGCTTGGCCTCCGACTTACCTAATAATTTAACATGATTTTCATAAAATATTTTATCCTGCGCTTCTTTGCATATATTAAGACCACGCATTTTTTCATCTTCGGGATGATGCGGAACAGGAATTTCAGATTCATCGCCTGTTAACATTTTAAGAACAGCTTCTTTATGAGTAAACTGTATGGGATATCTTCCCAAATCTGTTCCAAAATAAATTCTGTGAGCATATTTTTCAACAAATGCTCTCCAGTCAGCTATTCTTTTTGAAAATTCAAGATACATTGTACCTGGAGTTAAATCAATAGCCAGATTAGGATATTTATCCATAAGTTCTGTTAAGAACTCGAGTCTTGCATCAAGATACATACAATGCGCAAAGATAATTTTAAGATTAGGATTCTTTTCAAGTCTTTCAAGCATCTCGTTTAATATGTAATCAAAAGACATAAATTCAGGTGAATCATAGCACCAACCTCTGTCTATGTAAACCTGAGGCATAATATTTTTATCCCAGAAATATTCAGGATCGTTAATATGTGCTATGATAGGAACCTGTTTTTCTTCAAGCATATTAAACATATCGTCATAAAGACAACTGTTAAGACCAAAACCAACAAAATTTCTGTAATTTGGTTTTTCTTCTATTAATTTTATGCCATCACAGCCCATTTCAAGAAGATCTTCGGCTTGTTTTAAAAATGGAGTATTATAGAAGTTTTTATATCTGTCGTAACGGAGTGAACCGAAAACAGATACATTCATTTCCTTGAATTTTTCTTTAAGATAAAGAGCTCTTAATGTATTATCGCAGTCGTATTCAACATAATCTATTCCCAAAATATTAACATATTCTGTTTTATCATTATGAATACCTTCAAGAACTTTAAAATCTTCTTCAAGATTTCCTGCATCTGCATGAATATGAAAATCAGCAAACTTGTCTATATGTAACATAATTAAAACAACTCCTATATTTTAAGAACGCTTCTTGCACTTGCAGTACCGGGTTTATATCTTGCTCCTGTAATTTCTATTTTATCTAAGAGACCGCGAATGGTAGCAAGCTCTTCGTCAGTAAAGGTTACATTTGCAGCACCGATGTTTTCTTCCATTCTTGACATTTTGGATGTTCCCGGAATCGGAACAATAAACGGCTTCTGATGAATAAGCCAAGCAAGTGCAACCTGAGCTGCTGTTGCTCCTTTAGATGCCGCTAAATCGTGCAAACATTCTCTTAACTTAATATTGTTTTTCATATGCTCTTCGGAGAAACGGGTGTCTTTTACACCTAATCCGCCTGAATACATACCATCAGTACCGTTGGTTAAAAATCCTTCTGCAAGAGGACGATAAGGAACAAGACCTATGGATAACTCTTCCAATGTAGGAAGAATTTCTTCTTCGGGGAAACGCCACATCATTGAGTATTCACTTTCTATGGCAGCTACGGGGAAAACAGCATTAGCTCTTCTTAAGATATCCATACTGGGTTCAGAAATACCCCAGTTTAATAATTTACCCTCTTTATTAAGCTTTTTCATAGCTTCTGCAGTTTCTTCAACATCCGCATTGGGATCAATTCTGTGGATATATAATAAATCAACATAATCTGTATTTAAGCGTTTTAATGCAGCTTCTAAAGATGCTCTTATATTTTTTTCGCTTGCATCTTTTATCATTTCGCCGTTTTCAAAACGAATACCGCATTTTGTTGCAATAGCAACCTTATCTCTTACTGAATGAAGCGCTTCACCGACAAGCTCTTCGTTTTTACCGTTAGCATACACCTCAGCGGTATCAAACATGGTAACACCGAGGTCATATGCTCTCTGAATCATTGCGATACCATTTTTTCTACTTTCAGGTGAATAATCTTTACCAAGTGTCATACAACCGAGACCGATAGCGGATACCTCAAGATTTTTTCCTAAATTTCTTTTTTGCATAATTAAACTCCTCCTATAATTTCAATAGCACTTTTGATGCACTGCCGTCATTGTTTGCTAAGATATCAAAAGCTTTCTTTGCATCATCAAATGGTAAAATATGAGTAACTATTTTTTCAAGATTAAGCTTTCCTTCAACTATCATATCAACGGCTTCTTCAAATTCCCATATACTGTTTCTTGAACCGAAAACAGTAACTTCTTTCTGGAGCAAAACAGAATGATTAAAGGTTACTTCTGTTTTACCATTACCGATAAGAACAATTTTGCCGCCAAAGCCTACATATTTTATACAATTTAAAAATGTAGGAGCTATTCCTGCCGCTTCAACACATACATCTATTTCCTTTTCCCATGAAAGTTCTTTTAGCTTTTCATCTAATTTATCTGATGTAACAACATAATCAACACCAAGCTCTTTTGCAAGCTCAAGTCGTTTTTCAAGCAAGTCTGTCATTAATACAGTAGCACCAAATTGCTTTGCAGACATAGCAGCAAAGGTTCCGATAGGTCCTGCACCGAATACGAGTACTCTGTCTCCTTTTTTTATATCTGCTCTTTTAATAGCATGATGGCCTATACAAAACGGCTCAACCAAAGCCAGCATATCGGCAGGTACGCCTTTTCCGTCTACGAGCTTATTTATAGGTACAATACAGTATTCGGAAAAAGCTCCGTCTCTTTGAACGCCCATTGTCTGATTAAATTCGCAGCAATTTGTTTTACCGTTTTTACAGGAAAAACATTTTCCGCAATTAAAGTAAGGCTTTACTGTTACAGTCATTCCTTTTTTAAAGCCTCTGTCGTTTTCATCGATATCAACAATTTCAGCTGAAAATTCATGACCGGGTATTCTTGGATATGTACCAAAGGGTTGTGTTCCTTTATATATTGCAACATCAGAGCCGCAGAAACCAACATATTTTACTTTAAGCAAAGCTTCGTCCTTGCCTCTTTTGGGCATTTCAACATCTTCAATGCTTATATTAAATGGTTCATTAATTTTAACGGTTTTCATATTTATCCCTCTCGCTTTAAATATTTTCCAAATCGGGAATAGTTATAAATTTGTTCTGTTCGGAAGATTCTTTTGCTTTTATGCACATAAGAGCACTGTAAATTCCGTCTTCTAAGATTGATTTACCTTTTCCGTCAAGCATATCTAAAAAGTCGTTCATCATTAAAGCATCACCACCGTAATGACTGGTTTCAGCTTTTTCAAATTCATAGGTTTCTACTCTGCCTGTATTATGCATATAAACTTTAATTACGGGTTCAACCAAATCAAATTCGAGGGTTCCTTTATATCCATAATATCTTCCGCCTCTTCTTCCCGCTTTTTTTCTCGCAAAGAAGTTCTGGGAATAAACAGCATGCATTCCGTCTGCATATCTTAAAATAGCACTTGCACTGTCGTGATTTCCTGTATCTTCCGAGAAACAGCAATACTCACCGATAACTCTGTCGTTATATATTTTTTCAATAAGCTTGGGGCTTTCACAGCAAGTATCGTATTCAGGGCAATCAACACATTTTACTCCATTCGGTTTATTGCCTTTGAATATCTGCTTGGATTCCATAGCACAAACCTCTATGGGTTTTTTGCCGAGAATAAAATTAATGCAATCCAGGTCGTGAGTTGCTTTCTGAAGCCATAAGCCTTGTGTTATAGAATCATCTCTGTACCAGTCGTGGTAATATACTCTTCCGTATGGAACATCATTATATGCCTGAACCTGCTGAACTTCACCGATTTTACCTGACTCAATTATTTCCTTGGCAAGTCTTACAATTTCGGAATGTCTTAAAGGGAAAGAAACCATAGCAGAAGGGTTGTATTTATCCATAGCTTCTTTTAATGTTTTTATTTCATCCATATTTATTGAAACGGGTTTTTCAAGAAATATGGGAATTCCTTTTTCTATAACCTTAACGGCAAATTTTGTATGAAGATTGCAACGAGTACCAACAAATACACCATCAAGCTCTTCTTTGCTTAACATTTCATCTACATCGGTATATATTCTTACATCTTCTGCATACATCTCGGGGCGAAAATCAATTGCCTCTTTTATTTTTTCTTCGTTTATATCGGTAATGGCAACAACTTTAGCGTCATCTGTTGCATCAAAAAGAGTATTTCCAATAACTCTATGCATTCTTGTTCCAAGACCAATTACACCTATTCTTTTCATTTTGCATACTTCCTTTCACTATCTGGTGCCATCAATAACTGCGCCTTGTTCTTTTAATTTATTTCTTAATTTATTAATATCAATATCTCTTACGCTGATATTTTCCTTTACACACATAGCTGCAGAAGTTCCTACAGCCTGTCCCATAGCCATACATGTTCCCATAACACGGGCTGAACTATGAGCGCCTCTGTCGGCAGACAAGCATCTTCCTGCCATAAGCATATTATCCATTCCCTTAGGAACGAGGCACTTATAAGGAATATCGTATGAGCCACCATCATCGATTGCGCGTCTTGTATGCTTCTGCCCTTCACCGTGAATATCAACCTCGTGACCGCCTTTTGCAACGCCATCTTCTCTTTTTACAGCATGCATAACATCGTCAACATTTAATATTTCTTCGCCGATAATTCTTCTTGTTTCACGAACTCCCAGTCTTGGAGAAGAGCCGTCGAAATATGAATCTTCGAAGCCGGGTACATTATCTATTAAAAATCTTACTGCCATATCGGTCTGTTCCGAAAGGTCATACATAGCTTTTCCAAGCTCCATACCATCTGTAGGATCTTTTAAAACAACACGGGTTGAATTTATTGTTACACAGCTGAAATCCTTTGAGTTAGGGGTAACAGTAAGCATTGAGCACTGATACATCTTGCCATCCTTCATAGCTTTCTGAAGCATTTTTCCTTCACCGCTGAAGAAAATTTTGGGAACTCCCGCTTCATATAATTCCATAGCAAGTTCGTCGCCGCTTTTATTATTCAGGGGATTTTCTCCAAGTCCTAAACTATCAGCGTTATCTCTTACAAACTCCATAAGCTTTTCGCTGCATACATTTCTCATCTGAAAAACTATGCTAACCGGCTGAGTTTCACCTGTTTCGCTGCCAAATTCAAAAGGAAGTCCGGCAAGCGCTCCCAAATCTCCATCGCCTGTGCAATCTATGTATACTTTAGCTTTTATATTAATCTTTTGTCCTTTATTTAACGCAGTAACGGATTTGATAACATTGCCGTCCCGTTCAACCTCTGACAATTGTGAATAGGGTAATAAATCAGCACCTGAATTTCTTAAAATTCTTAATGCCGCAAACCCCGCAACTCTCGGATTCAACATAACAACCCATAGACTTCTTTTATCGAAGATAGAGCCTACATATCCGCCGTATTTATCACATTCGTCGAAAAGCTCTCTGGAAACTCCGCCGATAATCCATTCGCCGCAGGTGCTTCTGCATCCGTCGATAGGAAGACCTGATGTTAAATCCCCTGCTATTCCGCCTGTGCCTTCCACAAGTATTGTTTTAGCACCGTTTTTTGCTGCAGCCACTGCAGCACACAAACCTGCACTTCCGCCGCCTATAACAGCAACATCATACTCTAAAGCTTTCTCTTTTAAAATACTCATTTTTTTCACCTGTCCCATAATTTATGTTTATTTAAATACAAAGATTGTATAAGGTCTTTTTGAAATCATCTGAATAACACATTGCTCGCCCTGAATCAAATCAGATATTTCCCCTTCAGTCACTCTTGTATAACTTCCTCTCGACTGCAAAACGATAATCTGCATATCGGAAATTTTATACAACTCATTGTTAGCACATTCCACATAACCATGTCTTACAGAATCAATTGTACTTTTTACAACTCTGTTTATATTATCTTTATCGGTTGAATTGGTATCGCTATCGGTAGTTTTATCTGTCAATGTGCCGTTAAGATATTTATAAAACAACTTGAATTTGCGTATTCTTCCATCCTTGTCAAACATAAACTTAACTATGTCACCTTCGGATATATCGTTAAATGAATAGTTGTTAATTTCGTCCTTAAGATTTTCATAAATATTTACATATAAATCTTTTTTTGACAGTGAATCTCCATACTTACCCTTTAATACACTGATTTTTTTAATTTGTTCTCCTTTTTCATTAACTGCAGTTGTGACATCTGTCACTGCACACAAAACATCATGTCCTTCAAATTCATCGGGATAAACTTTACCTGTTAAAACAACAGCTGATGCCTCGATATCATCCTTATTATCAATATAACCGCATAATGTATATAAGCCACCGTCAGAAAAATATTTCGAATCAATTATTTCAAAATCCTCTTCCTCGGCAGTTGAAGGATTTGAAGGAACTTTAAAGAAAACAGTATCAGCATTATAATATAGTTCATATTCAAAGGAAGTACTTGGTTTAAAATACTCTCTTTCGCGGTTCTCATATTTCAAACATAAGCCGTCATTAGAGTCTGAAAACTGACTATTTAATTTAGCTGTTTCAAGAGTTATAATTTTATCGTCGTTTATCTTATAATTTACAACTCCGTTATAAGAATTGTTTACTAAAATCAGATTTAAAATTTGCTGATAGGTTTTGTTCTTACAAAACACACCGTTTACCGTAACATTATCGGCAAATGCATACTCAACAAATGTGCCTTCTTTTGTAAACAGCTTTGCTACAAGCTTTGTATCCATACCAAAGCTTACAGGTCCGAGCTTTACAAGATATGCCATAGTATTTTCTTCAGAGAGAACCTTAGCAACATCGGTTACATATCCATATGCATCCAGATACAAAGTAACGGTATTTCCCGGGGATATTGCAGTTTTTCTGTTAAGACCGTAATAATTGTATTTATATTCCTGATTATCTATTAAAAATCCTTCAGAATCCGCTGAATCAACAATACCTGTAACTGAATTATTATTTACTACAACCTTAACCTTGTCTGTTCCTATATAATAGGTTAAAATATTGCCTTCTTTAATATCTTCAAAGGTTATGATTTCTCCGTTTATATTTTCAATCTGATATTTTTTGTCAAAATCCGAAAAATCGACATAAGAAGCAGAATTGTATTTATCATATACCTTCTTGTTTCTTGCATCTATCGTACCGGCAGTAATAACTTCTGCTTTGTTTATGATAACAACATCGTAGGTTCCGGTGTTTTTCGAGCTTACTAAAGTTATATGCCCTAAATTAAAATTAAAGATTGTATTGTCGTAAATTATATTAGTGCCGTTAAGTATATATGAAGCAGTCTGAGAAACGCTTAATTCTTTGGTTTCTCCTTCTTTTACTTCGTAAATAAGAGTATTATTTATATAATCAATATAATCCTCTTTTAAGATTGTAATCTTATTGGATGCTGAAACATAATAGTAAAAAAGCTCATTGAAATTTTCATTATCTTTTACAAAGGAATAAATATATGTAACCTCAGAGCCTAAAAATTCGGTAAGTTCTTCGGTTGTTTTCATATAAATTCCATCAATTAAAACCTTATTTTCATCAGCTTTATCGTTTGATAAAATTGCTGCAGAATCAGTGGCAAGTACCAATCCCCTGCCTTTTTTCATACTAAAGGTTCTTGAAAGCAAGGTATTTCCGTTTGCGTTACTGTATTCAAGCTCTGTACCAACTGATAAAAGCTCCATAATCGGAATATCAAGAGAGTTATTAATAAGCTTTGCTGTTTCTTCTCTTAAAATATAATCAAAAGCACTGCCGGTAAAACCATCATAGATACCTATCGTATCGGCAACAGCTATATAACCTGTGGGATATCCACCGTATTGAGGCACTTTATAGTAATAGCCTAACATATGGATTAAAACCTTTGTTACTTCTGTTCCTGTTATAGCATCATCAGGTCTGAAGCATTGATTGTCATCACCTGTCATATAACCTTTCTGCGAAACATAGCAAATATAATTATATGCCCAGTGATTGGAAGACATGTCTTTATAGTTTAAATTTTCCGTATATAATGTTCTGTCGTCAAACCCGTCTAATACACATACTATTTTCGCAAACTCAGCTCTTGTTAAACAATCCTTGGGATTAAAATCACCATTGTTATCTCCTGTCATTATTCCGAGCTTATTCATAATTCCGATATCGCAGGAATAATCGGTGCTGTTTTGTGCAAAGATGGTTACGGAACTAATATTTAAGAAAAGTATGCATATTAATATTAAAACAGATATTTTTCTCATAAATAATTGCCCTTTCATCATTTTATGCAGAAAGTCCGTCACCGGAGGACTTTCTGCGATGCGTTAAAAATTAAAGAATTTATCAATAACTACAGCTGCTTCTGCTCTTGTAAGATTATTGAGCGGCTTGAAGGTATTATCTTCGTATCCGTTTATAATGCCGTAAGCGTTCATCATAACAATACCGCTTCTTGCATAATCAGCCATAAGATTTTCGTCATTAAAAATAGATTCGGTTAAATCATCGATTTTAGGTGCTTTGTATAATAAAACAAGAATTCTGTATAATATAACAACAGCATCCTGTCTTGTTATATTACTGTCGGGTGCAAACTGCGTTGCAGAAACACCGTTTATATATCCGCTTCTTACTGCTGATGCTATATGCTTTGATGCCCAATGCCCCTCAGTGTCTGAAAATGCATTCTGGATATTGTCATCATATATTCCCATACCCATCGCAATCATTTTTATATATTCAGCTCTTGTTACAAAATCATCCGGACAATACTTATCAGCTTGTTTACCGCTGATTACTCCTTTGTTATAAAGGTTTGTAATAGCTTCTTTAGCCCAGGAATGCTCAGAAATATCGGAAAATCCGAGCTTAACTCCAACATCGGTTTCAACTTTGTTATCCGGCTCAAGTATTATGTCGGTTGTATAGGAAGCACCTCCGCCTCCTCCACCGCCTCCTCCACCGGACGGTGGATTTTGCTGTAATGAAGCTCTGATTTCTTCGTAATTATCAATACCATAACTAATATATGAATCCAAATCCTGGAGCGAGTTAATATTCGCTTTGTTATGCATTATGTAAGTAAGGACAGTATCTTTAATAACATCTGAAGAATTAAGAGTATTAACATAGGATACCATATTTAGCTCGGTTTTATAATCATCAAGTATATCAAAAATATTTGTATGAGATACTACTGATTTAATTGATGTTAAAATAACACTTTCAAAATATTTTTCATAAATCTTATCATAATCATCGTAAGGTTTGTTATCAACAAGTCCGTATACAGTTGTTTTTCCTGTTTCGGATAATGCTTTAAATAAAGCATACTCTTTTCTGTCTTTTAATTTCAGAACTCTTTCGTAATTATTAAGAATTGTTTTTGCATCGATACTTTCCTGTTTTAAAGCTTCCAGAAGAGTATATCTGTCAAATTCCTCGTAAATATTTTCAACATTAAAGGTGTTTGTAAGTTTAGCTTTCATTTTATCGATAACTGTTACTTTATTTAATAACTGGTTAAAGATAGCTATATCGAATAAAAGATTAGCATTATTTGTATTTATAGCGGTTACTACCTCTTCGGAGGTTATTGTTCCCGAATTAAGAGCGGAAATCAACGCATCAATCGCACTTAAATCAGGAATATTTAAAGGTATATTATTATAATTAACCTTATCAGAAACCACAGTTACCAGAGTGTCTCCGGTTTGTGAAGGTAAGAGCTTTTCAAAATAATAGGAACCATCCTCCGCTACAGCAGTCTGACCGATAATATAATAATCGGTTACAGCTGCAGTATTTATATTTTTATTAGAAGGTAATACTCTTACGGTTATCTGGTCACCGGCAGAAAATTCTCCTTCCGAAAGCGTTCCCTCTGCAATTACCTTCTGCACTGCTTCGCCATTATTTCCAAGCTCCCTTTTAATTGTTACTTTAGGAGCGGCTGCAAAAGCGACCGTCTGTATCAAAAGTGCAAAAAGCAATGTAAAAAGTATAATTTTTTTCATTTGCTATCTTACCTTTCTTTCTGAATTTTTATCTTAAAGCTTAATGGTTTTTGCGGGCAGTAATACCCGAAAGCTCGGGTATTACTGCAATTAAATTTAAATCTGTGAATTATTCGCCTATATTATATGTCTCTAATGTTATTGTAGGTGCGTTATCGCCTATTGCATAATAATAATAGTTAAAGAGTTTTACATTTTCATTAATATTAACTTCATCCTTATCTCCTGCCAAAGCTATATATGCATAATCTTGATTTTTCAAAATTGCATTATATATTACAGAAGATATATCAAATGAAATTGTTTGATAAACATTTATATCAGTGTTATATGGAAGCTTAATTGTTGCATTAGGTGTTTTTCCTACTACATAGGTATTATAGTCGGATCCGGCTTTTTTACCTGCACATGTAGATGATGAAGCGGTACGCTCTACTT
>JAZOOC010000108.1:0-2670 GCA_045654825.1 Clostridia bacterium
CATGGCTACGATCCGACTTAGAGATGAAAGTTTCAGAATTCTGGTTCCGTTCTCATTCGCATTTAGATTCGGGAAGCTTCCAGATTTATTATAAAGGCGCTCTTGCCATAGATTCAGGATTATACGGAACCTCAAAATCAGGTCTGGCAACTACAGGTAATACAGGAAATACATATTATAATTCAGATCATTATAATAATTATCATTCGAGAACAGTTGCTCATAATTGTATGCTTATAGCAGATCCGAATGAAACAGTTGCTTTCGGACTTGTTCCCGATGGCGGACAAAAAGTAACAGACATTAATGTTCCTGCTAATTACACTTCAATTATAAATAACTATGAGTCGAAATACAGAACGGGAAAAGTGCTTGCTCAGGGGATGGGTGATGATACTGCTGCTCCCGACTACAGTTATTTAAAAGGTGACTTATCCTATGCGTATTCTGATAAGGTTAAAGGCTACGAAAGAAGTTTTATGTTCCTTAACCTTAAAAATGAAGATACACCTGCTGCAATGCTCGTGTTCGACAGAGTTGAATCTTCCGATCCGTCTTTTAAAAAGACATGGTTGCTTCATGGTAAATATGAGCCGGAAATAAACGGTAACAGAACAGTGTTTAAAAATGACCAGAACGGATATAACGGAAAAATGACTGTCGATACCTTGCTTCCTGCAGCTGATAATTCAGAAATTGTTAAAATCGGCGGAGAAGGTTATGATTTCTTTGTAAGAGATGTAACCGGAAAAACTGAAGGAACCAACTGGGACGGAAACTCATCAAGTAGTTATTATGTAAAAGAAAGCAAAAACGGTTGGAGAATGGAGCTTTCACCCAAAACTCCTGCAAAAGAAGACTATTTCTTAAATGTTATTCAGGTGGCAGATGCAGACGAAACGGCTCCTTCGCTTACTGTAGAAAAACTTGAAACAACCACCCATATCGGTGCATCGATTTATGACCGTGTTGTCCTGTTCGGAAAAGAGAAAGAAAGAATAAAAGAAGAAGTAAAAGTTAATATAGAAAGCGATACCAATAAAAAAATCGTAATAACCGATTTAGAAGAAGGTATCTGGCAAATATCAAAAGACGGTAATTTCATAGAGATTGCAAATGTTTCTAAGGAAAGCGGAACTATCTATTTTGAAGGAAACAGCGGTAATTATACTCTCAAAATGATTTCTGATAAGTATAATACACCAAAGGTTTTATCAATAGCTCCATATACGGGTAATATTGATTTTTTCCCGATTATTTCAAGTGTTAATAAAATACAGTATGAAAATATCGGAAATAATGCTGTTATGGCGTTTGCGAAAAATAATAACCCGGGTTCAGATTATGAGCTCGTTGATTTTGGTTTTGTTCTTTCGTCTGTTGATTTTGAGCCATCATTAGAAAGTTCTGCTTCCGTGACTGTTTCTTCAATAAACAGTGCCTCAAAAAGCACAAATAATTTTGGTGCTCTTATTTACGGAAGGGGAATAGATACAAATAAAAACTACTTTGTAAGACCATACGCAAAATATAAGAAAAATGACTCAACAACCGTTGTTTACGGTGAAACTTTAAAACATAAAGCGACAACTCTTAATCCAATTCCATAAGAAAGGATGATAAAATGAAACTGAAAAGGTGTTTAATCTCTGTTGTTATTTCATTATCAATTCTTCTTTCGGGTATAAATGTATATGCCAAAGAAGAGCTTAATCTTGTAAACGGATATTATGAAATAACCTGTGAAGAAGACTTAAGACTTATTAAAGACTTAGGTGCAAAATATAGAATAGTAAAAGACCTTAAGATTGATAATCCGAAATCTTTAGGTTCAGTCAATGCACCTTTTTCAGGCGAAATAGTTGGCGCTTTAGATGGCGATGTTAAGAAAAAGCCTACAATTACAATTAATTCAAACGAAAATTTTCAAGGGCTTATATCCTATCTTAAAGGCGGAATAATAAAAAATATCATCATAGACGGCGATATAGCTACTACCGAAAACACATTCGGTTCTTTTGTTAAAATAGCTAAGAGCGGAAAAATAATCGGATGTATAAATAAGGCAAATATAGAAAGTAAATATTTAGGTAACCAGCAGGTGTATATCGGTGGAATAGTTGGATATACAGATTCGCCTGCTGAAATTCAGATTGCCGATTGCGAAAACTACGGAAAAATCACCTGTGTGGGGGCTTCAAAGGGAAGTGTTGGCGGCATCGGCGGAAGACTTTCGTTTGCAAATATCAATGGCGGTATCAGAGACTGCAAAAATGCAGGAGAGATTATTTCTTCTGTTGAATATGCAGGTGGTATTGCAGGCGAACTTATAACCTTTAACGATGCAGCATTATGTGCAAATAGCGGTAATATAACTTCAACCGGTAAAAAAGCTTTTGCCGGCGGTATTGCAGGTTGTTTAAATGGTGTAATTTTAAAATCTTTTAATAAAGGTAAAATAACAGGAGAAAATATCAGCGGTGGTATTGCAGGTCTTGTTAAAACAGATAATACTTCTGCTATCTCAAAATGCTATAACAGCGGAAAGGTTGTTAACGGCGCTGCTTTGGCAGGCGTAACCAAAGGTAAAAACAAAGCGGAAATCTCTTGTGCATATAATGTAGGTGAATACAAATCTTCCATAGCTCCTGCAAATAATTTTACTTTTAA
>JAZOOC010000109.1:0-6331 GCA_045654825.1 Clostridia bacterium
TACCCTAATATGTTCACAGAAATCGCTACTGTTATAAAAAAGCACACACTAGCCGAAGAAAGCTTTAAAATGCCATTATCGGGCGAGATAACCTCCCCTTTCGGTAACCGCACCGACCCAATCAGCGGAGAAGAGACAAAGCATTTGGGGATTGATATCAATGCTGCCTTAAATTCCGAAGTACATGCTTCCAAAAGCGGAACTGTTACCCGCGCAGAAACAAATGAATACTACGGAAACTTTATTATGATAGACCACGGTGAAGGTCTCTGCACTCTTTACGGTCATTTAAACGAATTAAAAGTATCTTTGGGTGATAAAATCAAGCAAAGTGATATCATTGCACTTTCGGGCGATTCCGGTAAAAGCACAGGACCTCATCTTCATTTTGAAATAAGGAAAAACAACGAGCATACTAATCCGTTAGATTATATAAAATGATTAATCCGTTTATAATAGCAGTCATTCTCATATCGGCATATTTCGGATATTTTGATGAGTATATAATTATGTTTACGGCTCTTTTACTTCACGAAACCGCTCATCTTGTTTCAGTTAAAAGAAATCTGATAGAAATAAATTCAATAAGAATAGAGCCATTCGGAATGAGAATAACTTTAAAAGATGAAATAATAAACAATCCATATGATGAAATAAAAATAGCTCTTGCAGGACCTTTATTCAGTATAATAACAGGCTTGATATCAGCAATATTTTTCAAAGGATATTATATGGATTATTTTGCAAAAGCGAATATTTATCTTGGAATTTTCAATATCCTTCCGGCTTATCCCACTGACGGCGGACGGATTTTAAGAGCATATCTTTCGACTAAAACAGGATACTTAAAAAGCTATAATACGACCAGAAAATTAACTTTATATATATCCCTTTTAATCTTGCTTGCAGGAGGGTATATTTTATGGGTTACTAAATTTAATTTCTCGGTATGTATTATCGGAATGTTTCTTTGCTTCGGAGTTCTTACTGAAAAAAACCATACCACTTATTATCTCAACAAAGAACTATCAAATTTCAAAAATAAAAATACCCCTTTTGATAAAATGCCGGTTATGAGAATTGCAGTAAAATTAAGCTATCCGATAAGAAAAGTCCTATCCGAGCTTTCATTAAGCAGATATTTGATTTTAGAGATAATAGAGGGCAACAAAAAACTTGGTGAATTAACTGAAGGTGAAGTCATGGAAGAAATGCTTATAAAAGGCTCAGATATTACCATTAAAGATATTTACAAAACAAAATATTTGTGATAAAATAACCCTGTAATTATGGAGATTATGGGGGATTTTTATGAGAAAGCATATGCGTTTTTTCGCTGTTATTCTCGTTTTTGCTTTCACACTTATATTATCAGGCGCAACAACAGGCACTCTTGTTCCGCTTTATTCAAATGACGGAACTGTTGTCGAAGTAGAAGAAAAAAGTGTAAATGAATATCTTAATAACGGATATTATAAAACCCGTTCGGATGCGATTGTAACTTTATTTGCACCCGATGGAAGAACTATAGATATATATCGCTCAGAAGAAGAAGTATATCTTTCTTTGGGGTGGTTCAGAACATATGAAGAAGTTACCGAAAGGTTATATGACTACGACGGCAATTCGGTTATTCTCTATCTTTCAGAGATTGACCAAGCACTCGCAGGCGGTTGGTATCACAGATATCCGGATGCTGTTACTACAGTATATGGTTATGATAACACTCCGAAAGAAATTTTCAAAGGACAAGTCTATTCTCATTTAAACGAAGGCTGGAGGCTTTCGCCGAGTCCTGATGCTTCTAAACCTACCGTTGCTTTCACCTTTGATGACGGTCCGCATTCTTCAAATACGAAAATAATCGTAGATACACTAAAACAATATAACCAAACGGCTACCTTTTTCATTCTCGGAAATCTGGCACAGAAATATCCCCACTTGGTTAAATATACAATAGATAACGGAATGGAAATTGCAAGTCATACATATGCACACGCAAGGCTCACTTCCCTTTCAATTACAAATCTGATAGCGGATATAACCTTAGCATCTTCAAGTATATATAATGCATGCGGTGTATATCCAAAGCTTTTAAGACCGCCTTACGGCGCTACAAACGATACAGTTAAATATAACGTGGGACTCCCCCTCGTTTTATGGTCGGTAGATACACTTGACTGGAAACACAGGAACGCTCAGACAGTTTCAAACTATATATTAAACAACATCAAGGACGGAGATATTGTACTTCTTCACGATATTCATGCTACAACAGCAGAAGCTATGAAGATTGTAATTCCAGAGCTTGTTAACCGAGGCTATAATATCGTTTCGGTTTCGACTTTAGCTCTTATGAAAGGGATTAACTTATCGGCAGGAAATATATATTCAAAGATGAGATAAAACAGGAGCAGTTTAAAAATCAAATGATTTTTAAGCTGCTCCATTTTATAGTGTTTTTGGTGTAGGATATGGACATCGTACCTACCTTTTAAAATTCACCTAATCTCTGAAAAACAAATCTCGTGTATAAACCTTATCTATAACATCGCTTATTTCTTCGTTATATCTGTTGGCAACAATAACATCACAAAGACTTTTAAATTCATCAAGATTATTTATAACCTTTGAAGAAAAGAATTCTTTTTCGTTAAGAGACGGCTCATAGACCACAACCTCAACTCCCTTTGCTTTAATTCTTTTCATCACACCCTGAATAGAACTCTGGCGGAAGTTATCACTTCCGGATTTCATTGTAAGTCTGTAAATTCCCACAACCGGATTTTTCTTTATTCCGAATCCGGCTTTTTGAAGAATCCTGTCAGCGATATAATCTTTTCTCGTTCTGTTGGCATCAACAATTGCACCAATTATATTATTTGGAACATTGTTGTAATTAGCAAGAAGCTGTTTTGTATCTTTCGGCAGACAATATCCGCCATAACCAAAAGACGGATTATTGTAATGAGAGCCGATACGAGGGTCAAGACCTACTCCCTCTATTATAGATTTTGTATCCAGTCCTCTTACTTCAGCATAAGTATCAAGCTCGTTAAAATATGAAACTCTCAAAGCAAGATAAGTATTCGCAAACAGTTTAACAGCTTCCGCTTCGGTTGAGTTCATAATAAGCTGAGGAACATCTTTTTTTATCGCTCCATCAGCAAGTAATTTTATAAACGCCTCAGCATCTTTTCTTAATTCGTCAGGTGCACCGACTATTATTCTTGAAGGATATAAATTGTCATAAAGAGCTTTTCCCTCTCTTAAAAACTCAGGAGAAAACATAAGCTTTGCTGCTGGGAATTTTTTTCTCATTTCTTCAGTAAAACCAACCGGCACAGTTGATTTTATAACAATAACCGCTTCAGAATTTATTGTGCTTGCTTCAGAAATAACCGATTCAACACTAGTTGTATCGAAATAATTAAGAACCGGGTCGTAATTCGTCGGTGTTGAAACAACAATAAAATCGGCATCTTTATACGCTTCGGAAGAATTTGTTGTTGCAATTAAATCAAGATTTACATCGGTAAGAAACTCTTCTATTTCTTTGTCTGCAATAGGAGACTTCTTATTGTTGATTAAAGAAACCTTTTCCTCTACAATATCAACAGCTGTTACTTTATTACTCTGAGCAAGTAAAACTGATATAGATAATCCTACATAACCTGTTCCTGCAACTGCAATTTTCATTTTTCTTCATCTCCGTCAATATAAAATTCTTTATACCATTTGGCAAATACACTAAGTCCGTCTTTGAGACTCGTTGATGGTTTAAATCCAAAATCGGCTTCAAGTGCCGAAGTATCAGCATAAGTAACCGGAACATCACCCGGTTGCATTGGAACAAGCTCTTTGTGAGCTTCAAAATCATAATTTTCAGGCAAAACACCTGCCGAAATCAGTTCCTTTTGAAGAACATCAACAAAATCAAGCAGATTTTCCGGAGAATTATTTCCTATATTATAAACCTTGTATGGCGGTATGGGTAAACCATCTTCGCCTTTTTCCTTTTTGGGCGGTTTATCCATAACAAGCTTAATTCCCTTAACTATATCATCAACATATGTAAAGTCACGCTTACAGTTACCATAATTGAAAATCTGAATTTTTTCGCCTTTTATAAGCTTATTCGTAAATCCGAAATATGCCATATCCGGTCTTCCGGCAGGACCATATACTGTAAAAAATCGAAGTCCTGTAGATGGAATGTCATATAGCTTTGAATAAGCATGAGCCATAAGCTCATTTGATTTTTTAGTAGCGGCGTATAAAGATACCGGATTATCAACTTTATCTTCGGTAGAATACGGAACCTTTTTGTTTGAGCCATACACAGATGAAGACGATGCGTAAACAAGATGATTAACAGGATATTTTCTTACAGCCTCAAGTATATTATAGAATCCGATAATATTAGCCTCAATATATACATCCGGATTTTCAATACTGTATCTTACTCCCGCCTGTGCCGCAAGATTAACAACAATCTCCGGCTTATATTCTTCAAAAATATTATCTATAAGTTCTTTGTCTGCAATATTACCTTTTATAAAAGTCCAGATGTTTGATCCGGCAATGTTTTTTTCAATTTCCTCTAAACGATATTCTTTTAAGGATACATCATAATAATCATTCATATTATCTATGCCTATAATATGAATATCATTTTCGGTTTTAAACAGCTCTGTTACAAGATTTGCTCCTATAAATCCGGCTGCACCTGTTATTAAAATGTTCATAAGCTCACCTACTTTATCATACCTAACTTTTTCATCATTTCCATTCTTTTGCTGAACGCTTCGTTCTGAGATACCGGTTTTTGTTTCTTTTTAAACACAACATCAAAAATATGATGAATCCAGCCGATGGGGATTAATATTTTGTGATTTGCATAAGAATATCCAAGCTTTATGAGGTCTTTTTGAGATAGAAATATACTATTTAAAATAGTTCTTTCAGCTTTAAACCACTTTACAATACGATAGCGGAGTTTAGACATTTCGGTTCTTTTTTCGCAATAAGCATAATAAAAACCTATTCTTTTATCGGTAGAGTATCCAAACACTCCGCCCTCTTCGCTATCTGTTAAAATTTGTTCTGCAAGCTCTTTATGAGAAACCGGATAATCAAACCCGAAATACAAAGCTCCAACTGTTTTTATAACATCAAGTAATTTATCGTATTTGAGTTCAGTTAATAGCTTGTTATATACTTCAAAATCAATATCGTTTTGATATTTTTCAAGATAAAGAAGCAAATCCATCATCTGACGGACTCCGCCGCCACTGTTTACAAGATGCTTGATATAATGAGCAGTAAGATAAACTAAAGTGTCGTTATATCCTAAAGTTCCTACCTCTGTATCACCGATTTTTATTTTTCTCGGAGACTCTTTATACATATCAAGTCCGTTGAATAATATTTTTCTTGTATGATAACTGTATAACTCAACATGAACCTCTAAAAGCCCTCCTGTCGGATGATATGCTTTTAAATGATGATCGGTTTTTTTTCTTTTTTCAAATTTATAACCAAGAGCTTCAAGGATTTTTTCTGCTTTTTTCTCATCAGAAGAATTTATAAGAATATCTGTATCTCCAGAGGTTCTTAATTCAGGTTCGGCATACATAGAAGCTACAACACTGCCTTTAAGAAGCATACAGGAAATACCGTTTTTATTTAATTCTTCTATAGTACGAAGCGAAAACTCCCGTTGCCTTACACTTTGAGAAACCGTATGTAAAAATTCCATACGGTATGCTTCTGCTTCTGGATAAAGCTTTGCAAGAGTAGGAAAAATAACAGTCCATATCCCCTGCTCTAATGCAAGTCTTCTGATTTCAGAAATATTTAATTCTCCGTCTGTCTTCGCTTCTATTCCACGCGATGCCGCACCGAATAAGAAGAGAAGCTGTTTAAAGGATTGAGTCATGTTTTTCCTTCCTATTCCAATGTAACAGTTTCGTAAAATTTATCAATTCGTTTATAAATTTCTTTATATTCATCAAGTTGTTTCCATTCTTCACAAATGCCCAATCTATCGAATAAACATATTATTGAATAAGCATCATCATATACTCTTTTTATGCCATCTTCTTTATAAAAAGTTCCCGGTCTTGCTATGTAATTTACACTGTTTAATACGTTCCGTGAAATACTGATTCCAAAATCTAGCAAAAGCAAATTATCATTTCTATCTTTCATTAAATTACCGCCATGAATATCAGCATGAACTACATTTATTTCTTCTAATTTATTTAATATATTCAATAAAGATATACAATCTTTTTTAAATTCATCCACATTTTCAGGCAATTTATAA
>JAZOOC010000110.1:0-4905 GCA_045654825.1 Clostridia bacterium
TAAGAGGTTTTAAAGAAATTATTGAAGGAAAACACGATGACCTTCCCGAATCAGCATTTCTCTTTGTAGGCACTATCGACGAAGCTGTTGAAAAAGCGAAGAAGGTGTCACGATGAAAACCTTTCCTCTTATTATATCTTCTCCCGACGGAGATTTGTTTAACGGCGAAGCGGTAAGCATCAGTGTCCGCGGTGTGGAAGGAGAGCTTGCGGTACTTGCTGATCATGTTCCTTTCGTAACAGCAGTAAAACCCTGTAAGGTTTTGGTAGAACTTGAAAACGAAACAAGAAAAGGGTATACCGACGGTGGTGTTCTTACTGTTTCAAAAGAAAACACAACTCTTTTATCAGGAAGCTTTGAATGGCAGGAATAGATGAAAACCTCACGAAATACTAACAAACTAAAGTTTGGTATTTTGCAGAATTAAGTTGTTTAAATTACAAAAATTAGTTCCGTATGATTTTAAATCATATGGAACTTTTATATTTAACTTGATAATAATAGAACGAACAAATATTGGAAATAACAAAACCGGGAGGAAAAAGTGTTTAATTAATAGTTATATTTTTTATAATTGCATCGATGTTAAGACCGTCTGAATCTGCAATTTTCTGGTATATATTCATAACACCGGTAGTTGCGTACTGTCTTAACGACGGAGGCATAAACATAAGTTTATCCGAAAGATTACGGGCAATGTGAGAAAGCTTGCCTTGCCCGTTTTCTTTTCTTAAATTTCCGTAATCGGTAAGTATGGCTTCAAGAGAGTGGAGGCCGTTCTGACAGGTGACATAAAAATTGTTTTGATTTGGAACAACACTTTTTCCCAATACATTTATATAATCATTATCAGCAGAAATATTGCTGATTTTTTTTATTCTCTTATAATATTCATCCAAGTATTTATTTTTGAACATTTTAATTGCTTCTGGCGAAAACCCCTGACCGTTAAAGGTTATGCAAATGTCGGGAAGAGGTGAATTTATAGTTATAAACTGTGCTTTGTTTCCTCCTTTTGAGTGCCCTGAAACTGTTATTCCCGAAAGCTCTGACCATCCGTGTTTTGCTGAAAGTCTGTTAAAGCAATTAAGAGCTTCCGCCTGCCTTTTTGTTGCAAAATCATTTATAATTTCTTTTTTTACCGGCTCACCCGCTTTGTTGTAATAAATATATGTATTTTGAGCAGGCTGCCCCGAAAGACCTTCGCCGTTATCTTGCCATTCGCCCTTTCCCGTGCCTTTGAAAACAACGGATATTTCGCCGTTTGGTTTTTCAAAGCAGAAACATGTCATTCCTCTTTGAGAATATATGTAATCAATGAGTTTTGTGTGTTTTAATTCGCGTTTTGATATTATTGCGTTTTTGATTATTTCAAGTCGTTTAATATCTTCGGGTGAGATATCAATACAGCTTGAAAGCTCATCAATTATTTCACCGAATTTTTTTCCGTTTTCGGGAAGTGAGTTATCTGCAATATATGAGTATAAATTTAAAATTGCCTCTTCCTCGGCTTTTTCGCGCAGAGTGTTATTCATATATATCACCAATATATAATATTCTTTAAAGTTGATATTGACCCTCTTTTAAAAAAATGATATACTGTAGAATGAATTAATTTTAGGAGTCAGTAAAAATGAAACACCTTTTTCCATCAGTCGGCGAATCTCTATCTTCTGTTTTGCCGATTGCAATTATTGTTCTTGTTCTTTCGGTTACCTGTGTATCATTAAATGCAGGTGTGCTGCTTCTTTTTTTGTTTGGAACAATTTTGCTGATTTTCGGAATGAGCCTTTTTACAGTAGGTTCGGGAATATCTATGGAGCCTTTAGGAGACGGAATAGGTAAATCCTTAAATAAAAACAATAAAATTATACTTCCGGTTATTATATGCTGTATCCTTGGGTTTCTTATAACCGTTTCGGAGCCGGATTTACAGGTGCTTGCAGAACAAGTTCCTACTATTCCGAATGAGATGCTTATTAACTGTGTCGGTATAGGCGTAGGTATATTTTTAAGCATTACATTTATGAGAAATAAAAAAGATGTTCCCATTCGGACTCTGCTTCTTATATTTTATGCTTTGATTATTGGATTATCCTTTTTGGCACCGAATGAGTTTGTGCCTACCGCGTTTGATTCGGGCGGTGTTACAACCGGGCCGATTACGGTTCCGTTTATTATGGCACTGGGAGCAGGGCTTGCATCAGTTAAAAAAGGAAAGCATGCCGGCGAAAATAGTTTTGGTCTGGTTGCTCTTTGCAGTATAGGCCCTATTTTATCGGTGTTGCTGTTAAGTATTTTCTATAAGCCGCATCCCGCTACTACAACATATGAGATAACAGATGTAACTACAACGATTGAAGCTTTTAGTCAGTTCATTCACGCAATTCCAATGTATGCAAAAGAGGTAGCGATTGCATTTATACCTATTGTTCTGGTATTTGTTGTTTTTCAGCTTGCAGCAAGAAGATTTCATATACATAATATTATAAAAATGTCAGTCGGGTTTGTATATACATATCTGGGGCTGGTGCTGTTTCTTGTAGGAGCAAATGTGGGATTTATGCCTGCAGGCAGACTCATTGGTGCAAAAATTGCCGGAAGCTCTTTTAAGAATATGCTTATACCGATAGGTATGGTTATGGGCTATTTTGTGGTTTCAGCAGAGCCGGCAGTTCACTCGCTTAAAAGACAGGTAAGTGAAATAACAAACGGTGGCATTTCCCAGAAATCGGTTGCTACTGCTCTTTCGGTAGGCGTTTCGCTTTCTGTGGGAATTTCCATGCTAAGAGTTCTTACCGGAATGCCGATAATGCCGTTTCTGATTTTAGGATATGCGATATCGCTTGTTATAAGCTTTTATGTGCCTAATATTTATACAGGCATAGCATTTGACTCCGGAGGCGTTGCAAGCGGACCTATGACATCTACATTTATGCTTCCTTTTGCAATGGGTGCTTGTGAGGCGATAGGTGGAAATGTTATGACTGATGCTTTTGGCATAGTGGCTATGATAGCTATGACTCCGCTCATTACCATTCAGACTTTAGGTCTTTTTGAAAGAAGACGCAGAGCGAGTATGATTAAAAAGTTCCATACCGAAATCAGCATGATTGAGGATGATATTATATTCTTTGATGAGGAGGAAAAGCTATATGAGTAAACGGCCTATGCTTCTTTTGTCCATAGTAGAGCGTGATAAAGGAAAAAAACTTATCAAAGAGCTGGAAAAAATAAATATAAAAATAAATTTTCAGACTGTCGGTTTTGGTACAGCACCAACAGAAATGATGGATATATTCGGACTCGGAACAAACGATAAGGATGTAATTATAAGTCTTGGAGATGAGGCTGCTGTTAAAAATATGATGGCTAACTTCGGGTTGGTTTTTGAAAGTCATTCAAAATACGGCGGACTTATGATAATTTTCGGGCTTTCTGCTGCAAGCAGAATTCTTGCGGAAATGCTGAGCTTTAATAATGATGAAATCGCGGAAAAAGGAGACGGTGCTATGAAAAATGAATATCACAATAATCTGATTGTTATATCCGTTAACGAGGGATATTCCGGTGATGTAATGCATATTGCAAGAAAAGCTGGTGCAACCGGAGGTACTGTTATCAAAGGAAGACTTGCAGAAATTGAACAGTTTGCAGAAATGGGTAAAAACGGTATAGATGGTGAACGCGAACTCCTTTGCATTCTTGCTCCGCTTAAAACAAGCAAACAGATTATGGAAGATGTAAATAAAGAGTTCGGTTTAACTTCAGAAGCTAACGGAATAATATTCTCAATTCCTACTGAAAAGGCATATAAAATATAAACGGTGATAATATGAAAATTAAGAATTTGTTAAATAAAGAGAAGCTGTCTATATCTTTTGAGGTTTTTCCGCCTAAGACTGAAATGGGCTTTGAAACAGTAAAAGCAGCTACAGAAGAAATTGCGGCATTAAAGCCTTCTTTTATGAGTGTTACATATGGCGCGGGCGGCGGAACAAGTAAATATACTCTCGATATTGCAAAAAATATCAAAGAAAGATATGGTGTTCCTACACTTGCTCATTTAACCTGTGTTTCTTCAACAAAAGCAACCGTAAAGAAAAAAATTGAAGAAATAAAGCAGGCGGGGATTGAAAATATTATGGCGTTAAGAGGAGATATCCCTAAAGGAATGGAAAACGAGGACAGAACGAGCTGGGATTACAGATATGCCGTTGACCTTATACATGAGCTTAAAGAATTGGGAAATGATTTTTGTTTAGGGTGTGCATGCTATCCGGAAATTCATCCCGAAAGCACAAATCAGAAAGAGGATATAAAACATCTTAAAGAAAAAGTTGACGCCGGCTGCGATTTTATAACAACCCAGATGTTTTTCGATAATAATCTTTTATATAATTTTATATATAAAATAAGAGAAGCGGGGATAACCGTTCCTGTTATTCCGGGAGTAATGCCTATAACCAATGCAAATCAGGTTGAAAGAGCAATAAATCTTTCAGGCTCATTTATGCCGCAGAGATTCAAAAGTCTTGTGGATAAATTCGGCACTGACCCCAACGCGATGAAACAGGCGGGAATTATATATGCAACCGACCAGATTATAGATTTATATGCCAACGGAATTACAAATATTCATGTTTATTCAATGAATAAACCCGAGGTTGCGGAAAAAATTCAAAATAACCTGTCGGATATTCTCGGAAAAAACTATTGACATATTAAATTTATGGTGTTAAAATGATATAAACCGTTGAGACAGAAAAAAGGCAGAGCAGGTCTTTAAGAGCGAGCGGATTATGGTGTGAGTTCCGCATAGACTCTCTGAGTAATATGGTCTGCTGAGGGCAGTGTCAAATGCACTGACGCAAGACTTGCGTAAAAAGTCAGAGGTATGATTGT
>JAZOOC010000111.1:0-7822 GCA_045654825.1 Clostridia bacterium
CGGAATGGGAAATGCGGCAACTCCGCTTGGAATAAAAGCGATGAAATCTCTCGAAAGCTTATCTTTAGATAAAACCCGTGCCAGCCGTTCAATGTGTCTTTTTACAGTTATGAATACCTCTTCCATACAGCTTATTCCATCAACCATAATAGCCTTGCGGATAAGCTATAATTCTAATTCGCCTTTTATCATAATACTGCCTACATTAATAAGCGGATTATGCGGTCTTATTGCGGGAATAGCAGTAATTAAATCTGAAAGGGATAAAATATGACTTATATCACTTTGATACCCGAACTGATATTACCTTTGGTTTTTATTTTGTTTATAATTTCTGCAATAATATCCAAAGCTGATGCTTTTTCAGCATTTTCTTCGGGCGCTAAGGAAAGCCTTAATATTGTATCGGATATATTTCCGTCTGTTTTTTGTCTTATGACCGCTATAGGAATGCTACGGGCATCAGGACTTTTGGAATTTCTTATTAATCTTATAAGTCCCGTTTTTATTTATTTGAAAGTGCCGCCCGAAATTCTCCCGATATCCCTTTTAAGGCCTTTATCGGGAAGCGGCAGTATTGCACTTTTATCCGACATTTTAAAAACATATTCCCCCGATTCTGAAATAGGTATTATGTCATCAGTTATAGCAGGTTCAACAGAAACTACCTTTTATACTATCGCCGTATATTTCGGTGCAACCTCTGTTAAAAACACAGGAAATGCAGTTAAAGCGGCATTAATTGCGGATTTTGTAAGTATTGCGGCAAGTATTCTTATCTGCAAGCTGTTTATTGCTTGATTATAACTACATTATATGGTATAATTTAATTGGTGATGAGGATGTTTGAATTAAATGAATATATCAGATACAACAAAAAGAAATGTATTATTTTTTCCGTATTTCTCCTTGTTTTTATTTGCATTTATATATTCACTATGTTTATACCGGGAATCAGACATAACGATGCCTTTCTTTATAAGAACGCAGACGGAATTTATAAAGGCTCTGATGCTTATGCTGAATACATAATGAAAATCACTAAAAAGGATAATATTTCGGAAATAGATTTCAAAGTTAATTCAACCTTAAAAAAATATAAAATATCTCAAAGCGGAGATGCTGTTGAAATATATGAAAATGATATTTTAAAATTCAAGGGAACTGTTATAAACATTGAAGGAACATTTATATTAAAAGACGAAAATGAAAATCTTCATGATATAATAAAAGTTACTGCGGGAAACATTCCCCCAACTGACGAAGAACTTTTTCCCGGACTTACCACTATTTACAGCCGGAGCGTTAACGCAGATGAAACAAGAGGAAATTTGTTTTTTATGATAGTTGCTCTCTTCTCTCTTGCTCTTCTTATAACCGACTTTATCTTCCCCAAGCTTACGTTTCATTTCAAGCATGGACTTTATGTTGAATATGCAGAGCCGAATGATGTATATATAAGCGGGCAGAAATTTGGTTGGTTTATAGGTGTAGTATTGGTTATAGGATTTATTATTGCAAGTTATACCGTATAAATTATGCCGTTCGGATTTAGTTTATCCGAACGGCATTTATATATATTAAAATATTCCTAAGAAACTTTGATAAAAGCTTGCGATTATTCCGAAAAAGCTCTTTTTAGGAATATCTTTTTCCGCTACAAGCTCGCTTTCGGCAACAATCTTATCTCCGCTTAAAAACTCGATTTTTCCTATAACATCACCTTTTTTTACAGGTGCTTTTATCTTCTCATTAAGAGTTATATTTCGTTCAAGATTTTTAACATTTTTTTCAACAACTGCGGCAAAATCTTTTTTCATTACAGCATTAACAGTTTTCTCTTTACCGTTTCTTATGTTTGCTGCCGCAATAACCTCTCCCTTTGCCACTCTGTCTGCAATTTTGAAGTTATCAAAGCCGTAGTTTAAAAGTCTTGCACAACCATTAAACCGTTCTTCAGTTGTGGGAGCACCGAGAACAACCGAACAGTATGAAACACCGTTTCTTTCAGCTGTTGCAACCATACAATACATAGCTTCATCTGTAAAGCCTGTTTTAAGCCCTGTTATTCCGTCATATGTTTTTAAAAGCTTATTTGTATTTGCAAGCTCAAACTCACCGTTTCTCAAACTGTCCATCCATATGAGAGTATATTTTTTAACATCTTCATATTTCATCAATTCGCCTGCAATTACTGCAATATCTCTTGCACTTGAATAATGATTTTTATCATCAGTAAGTCCGCAGGAATCTACAAAATTAGTATTTTTAAGACCTAAACTTTTTGCACGGTCATTCATCATTTTAATAAAATTCTCATATGTACCGCCAAGATGCTCCGCAAGAGCAACCGACGCATCATTTGCTGAATTGATTATTATTGCCTTTAATATATCGTCTGCGGTCATCTGCTCACCTTGTTCAAGATAAATCTGAGAGCCGCCCATAGATTCAGCTTTTTCGCTTGTTGTTATTATATCATCATAAGCAAGCTGACCTTTTTCAACTGCTTCCATAGCAAGAAGCACCGTCATAATTTTTGTTACACTTGCAATATGAAGCTTCTGGTCGGGATTATTTGAACAAATTACAGTTCCCGAAGACATTTCAGTTAATATTGAGCTTTTTGAATCAACTGCCGGAGGTGCAGCAACTGCTGTTATAACAGAAAAGGCAAGCAACAAAGCAGTTACTTTTAATATTTTTCTCATAATTTTCATTCCTTTTTTAGGTTTTCTCTTAATGTATATGCTCATATATATTCTAATATTCAATTCATCGCTTTGGGATGAGCGCTTCTGTATACTCTGGAAATTCTCGTTTTTTCGAGCTTTGAGTAAACTTCTGTTGTTGCAATATTAAGATGCCCGAGCATTTCCTGTACCGATTTTAGATCTGCACCGTTTTGAAGAAGATGCGCCGCAAAAGAATGTCTTAACATTGTGGGTGATATTTTTTTCTTTATTCCTGCCGACTCAGCATATCCCGAGATAATCTTCCACAGCCCCTGTCTTGTCATCTGGGTTCCTTTTGTATTAACAAAAATATATTTACTTGTTCTTAAAAGAGAACTGTATGTCATCATATATTCTCTTAAAGCGTCTGCCGCATCACTGTATAGCGGAATACTTCTTTTTTTATTACTGCTTGTGCAGGTTACTGTGTTTTTTCTTAAATTAATATCGTTCTTTTTAAGACTTATTACCTCGCTCGCTCTCATACCTGTTGCATACATTATTTCGAGCATTGCACGGTCTCTAATCCCTTTAAAGCCGGTATCGGTAATTTGTGAAAATATATTGTTAATTTCAGCAGCCGTTAAAATTTCGGGAAGCTTTCTTTGGGTTTTGTTATATTTTAATTTAGACGATATATCTTCATCTTTTCTACCACTTTCGTATAAGAATTTATAAAAAGCACGAAGTGATGCCGTTGCTCTGGCAACTCCCGAAGCCGCTTTTCCGCATTCGGAAATATAGTGAAGATAATTTTTCACCTCGTCTTCGGTAAATGAGTATATTTCATCTTTATATTTAGAAACGAAATTTCTTATATCTGTTAAATATCCCGCAAGAGTATTATCTTTAAGTCCTCTTTCAATCTCCAGATAGTTTAAAAATTCGTCGGTTATACTTAAAGTTTCTTCCATTTATAAAACTACCACCGTTATTTTAAATATAATTTTATAAGGTTTCCGCCTCCGTATGCTTCAAGCAAAGCATAAAAAACCAGAATTGCCGTAACAACAAGAAAATAACAAAAATATCTTAATATGTAATATTTAAAATTCGTCTTATATTTTATTTTACCCGTTATCATACGAAACAGTGTTCCCGAAAAGCTTGCCGCCATACAGGATATGAAAATAAGCGCCGGCACATACAAGGCACATTGAGATATTATTATAATAAATGCCGCCCCGGCACCTTTAAGACCGTATATTCTTATTAAAAAGCCGGTAAGAAAGCCAAGCATAAATCCGCATTTGTGTATAATAAGAGTAATTATCAAAGTTCCTATAACGGTAAATCCTAAAAGCCATACAACCAGAACATTTTTAAAGGAGCTTTCCAGCGCTGTTTTAAATATAAGGTTAAAGTCCGGCTCAGTGGTTCTTAAAAGATTTATTGAGGTATCAAAGAACTCAGTCATATATTGGAGTCCCGAACTGTCATATCCAAAAGAACAACGAGAGCCAATAACCGCTCCTAATATAAAAAACACGCAAAGCAAAATATAACATTTGATATTATCAAATAAATGCCTTTTAATAAGATTTTCCAAATTATCATCCCTTTAGTTCAAAACTTGTCTTATTAAGTTATATGACTAAAGGGACAAATTTATGATTTAAGCTTAAATGCCTTATTGATTTTTTCTATTTCTTCTTTATTGATTTTAACAATTTCGCCGATGTCATATGCGGCTATAATTGCTTTTGCGGAAAATTCCGCAACTTCAAGTCTGTCGAATGCGTTTATAAGAGTGTTGCCTGCAACTATAACGCAGTCGTTTTCAACTATAACAACAGGAGTAACTTCACTAATTTCTTTAGCTGTAAGCTTAGGTTGCATGAAGCTTGAACCGAAAGGCAGCTTGGGAATATCTCTGAGCATTATATAGCTTTCGGGAATAATTCTTGAATCAAACTGCGCATCGCTTACCGCAAAAGCCATAATATTTGGCGGATGTGCAATAATCAAAGAATTTATTTCAGGATGAGCCTTATAAATTTCTTCATGAAGTTTTACTGAACGGCTTGGGTTTTTACCCAATTCTTTCATACCGTCTTTAATTCTTACGATATCTTCGGGAGAAATATTTTTCCTATCCATACCGTAGGGAGTTATAATAAAGCTTCCGTCACTTAATCTTTCTGAAAAAGTTCCCTGGGTACTTGTGAACAATCTCTGGTCGTATGAACGGGATATAAGAGCTGACATTTTAGCTCTCGCTTCTCTTTCTTCGCTTGAATAACTGTTCACAACAAATTCATCGAGCTCAGCATGATTTTTTTGGGCTGAAATTCCGATTTTTCTTTCATCGAGAGGAACAGGAGTTCCTATTTTCATTGCATTAATTTGAAGTCTTGCACAGAAATCAAGTGTTTCAAAGGACATAAAAGCAGCAAATAAGTCTTTATGCCCCACAACAACTCCGTGATTTTCAAGCATAACGGTATTAACACCGCTATCGAAAACCTCTGCAATTTTTTCTCCAAGCTCATTACTTCCCGGGACATCATATTCTGCCATTTTAACCTCGCCGCATATCAAATCGGCATTAGGAATAAGTCTTGTATCGGGAATTTTTCTTGCTATACTGAATGCAAGAAGTGCGGGAGGATGAGCATGAAGAACAGCTTTTATATCCGGTCTTCTCTTATAAAGTATATGGTGGAAGGGCCATTCGCTTGATGGTCTGTGTCTTCCTATGATTTCTCCCGATGCGGTTACTCTTATCATATCCTCGCGTGTTAAAGAGCCTTTATCTACACCTGCAGGAGTAATCCATATATCTCCGTTATCATCTAAAATAGATAAATTTCCTCCGGATGTTGTTGTCATTCCGTAGCCGTATATTCTCTGCATTATATAAACAAGCTGGTCTGCGGGATGCATAATTTTAGTATTCATTCAGTATTTACCTCTTCTTAAATATAATTTCTTCTGCCAACAAAACGGCATCTTCAATACAACCCTGGCAGCTTCTTAACGCAACACCGTCGCTGCTACCCTTTAATTCACGGCATATTACCGAGCCGTTTTTATCTTTAAACTCTTCTGTTATTTGGGAAGAAAGCTCATAAGTAGCTTTTTTATTGGTTGGGTTTTCCATACCGTTACTGCTTATAAGACCGGCAACCATAACCGCGCCCGAAACAGCACCGCATACAGATTCGTTATTTCCCATTCCTCCGCCGAATCCCTCGGCAACACGGAAAAGGCTGTCTGCCTCAACAGGAAGAATATCGCTGAACGCACAAGCTACTGCCTGTGCGCAATTATATCCCTGGTTATGAAGAGCAACTGCAATATCTGTTCTTGTCATTTTTTTCACCTACACATTATAATCTTCGGGACGGTCTTCAATTACACCGAAATGATATAAAATTGCATCTACAGTTCTTTTGGATGCATTGCCGTCGCCGTAAGGATTAACAGCTTTTGCCATTTTATCGTAAGCATCTTTATCTGTGAGCAATTCTTTTGCCATAGATTTGATTGTTTCTTTATCAACACCTGCGATTTTAACTGTTCCTGCTGCTACCGCTTCGGGTCTTTCGGTTTCGTTTCTTAAAACGAGAACCGGTTTTCCAAGCGAGGGTGCTTCCTCTTGAAGTCCGCCCGAGTCGGTCATAACAAGATATGCTCTTTTCATAAGGTTATGTAATTCGCATACATCCACAGGCTCTATAAGATGAACATTGGAAAGTCCGCCGAGTGCTTTGGTAGCAGTTTCTCTTACAAGCGGATTCATATGCATAGGATATACAATCTGAACTTCATTTTCAAATTCTGTTGCAATATCTCTTAAAGCCTCGCAGATATTCTTTAAAGGTTCACCTAAATTTTCTCTTCTGTGAGCAGTTACAACAATTACCTTTTTACTGAAATCAACACCTGTTACACTATGAAATTCATAGTCTTCTTTTACTGTAGTTTTTAAAGCATCAATAACAGTATTACCTGTAATATATATTTTACTTTCATCTATATTTTCTTTAAGAAGATTGTTTTTATTATTAACAGTAGGCGAAAAATGAAGCTCTGCCATCGCGCCTGTGAGTCTTCTGTTCATTTCCTCGGGGAAAGGAGAATATTTATCATAAGTACGAAGTCCTGCTTCAACATGTCCGATTGCAGTCTGATTATAAAACGCTGCAAGCGCACCGGCAAAAGTTGTAGAGGTATCTCCGTGAACAAGAACTATATCGGGTTTTGCTTCGTTTATTACTTCATAAAGACCTGTGGTTGCTCTTGCGGTTATATCCATAAGAGTCTGACGGTCTTTCATTATGTTAAGGTCGTAATCGGGAGTTATATCGAAAATCTCAAGCACCTGATCGAGCATCTGTCTGTGCTGTGCTGTAACCGCAACTATTGATTCGATTTCTTCTCTTTTTTCAAGTTCTTTAACAAGAGGTGCCATTTTTATAGCTTCGGGTCTTGTTCCGAAAACTGTCATAGCCTTAATTTTCTTCATTTTCTTCAATCCTTTCGGTTTCTTCAATTTCCTTAAGATAGTCTTTTGCCACCGATTTATTCTTTTTATATATCTGAATAGACACAATAAACATAAGCAATATGAAAATAACTACCAACGCTCTCTTAATACCGCCTGTTACAAGAACAATGGCAGATAAAGAAAGAAGTGCTGTAAGACTTGATAACAGAGTTACTGTTTCTCTCTGCGTAAAGCCCATATCAATCAATCTGTGGTGAAGATGTCCTCTGTCTGCGTGCATAATTCCTTCCTTGCTTGCAAGTCTTCTTATTATTGCAAAGGAAGTATCAAAAATAGGCACACCGAGAACTATAACAGGAACTATATAGGTAACTATTGAATATGTTCTGAAAAGTCCTGTAACAGAAAGAGTTGAGAGAATATAGCCAAGGAACAATGCGCCGCTGTCTCCCATAAATATCTTTGCAGGATGACGGTTATAAGGAAGAAAACCGAAGCATCCGCCCGCTACTGCTGCAAGAGGCGCAGCCATTGATGTATTGCCGCTCACAACACAAAGAAATAACAATGCAATGGCCGATATTCCGCTTACACTTCCTGCAAGTCCGTCAAGTCCGTCTATCAGATTTATTGC
>JAZOOC010000112.1:0-1471 GCA_045654825.1 Clostridia bacterium
TTCCTCCTAAATAAAATACTTTAGTATATTACCACACTACAAACAAGAATGCAATACAGAACGGAGTATAGACCGTATTCTATACTCCATTCGGGTTGTTTTTTAATATTTCTTGTAATATCAAAGGTTTATTAACCGTACATTAATTGATACTGTAAAAAAACCTTTTTAAATACTTTTAATTTTGGAAAGCAGCATAGGAAAAACTTCTTTGGAATAGTTTTTCAAAGAATAGCTTCCGTTGCACAAGCACCAGTCATACAAAAGAGCTCTTTCACACATTGCATATATTTTTACAATTTCGCTCACTGTTAGCTCATTTGTAAGCTCGCCCTTTTCCTGACCTTTAGATACAATCTGCTTTAATATTTTATAATACACTCTGCGGTTGTTAAGAAGATGCTTTTCCCCTTTTGTAACAAGCTGGGATGAATACATCATAGTTAAAAGCTCCATATCAATCCCCGATTCTATCATATCAAAAAGCTCATGATTCAGATAAATAAGCGCATCAAAGCTGTTCATATTTTCGTCGAGAGTTTCCATAAGCTCTTCGTATTTATCGTCGAACACTTCGGAAAGCGACCCTAAAAGAGCATCTTTCCCCTCAAAATAGTGATAGAACGAGCCTTTGGAGGTTTTAGATTCATCAATTATTTCCTCTATTGTTGTATTATCATAGCCCTGTTCATAAAAAAGTTTCCATGCCGCAGTTACTATTTTACTCTTTGTATTTTTTGTTGTTTTTTTCATATTAAAAAGCCTTCCTTTGTCTTGCAGTCTCGTACATAATTACCGAGCCCGCAACCGCAACATTTAAAGATTCCATATCCCCCGACATCGGGATTGTTATAACCTTATCTGCATTTTCGGATATTTCTTTTAAAACACCATTTGCTTCGTTTCCTAAAATCAAGGCTATATTTCCATCAAGCTTCGCATTAAAAAGATTTTCTCCATTCATATCTGCAGAGCAAACAACAAAGTCTCTTTTTTTAAGATATTGTAAGGTATTTAAAAGATTATCCGAATAAATAATATCAATTCCGAAAATTCCGCTCATTGCTGCTCTCACTGTTTTGGGAGAAAAAACATCCGCACATGTTTTATCAAATATAAGAGTCTTAAAATCCGCCGCAATCGCAGTTCTTATAAGAGTTCCTATATTCCCGGGGTCGCGCACACCGTTTAAAACAAGAATATTGCCCTCTTTGATCTCTTGCTCATTTAAAGTATTAATCTTAAAAACTCCTAAAATCCCCTGCGGAGTTTCAGTATCCGAAATCTTTTTAAAAACCGAAGATGTAACCTCATAAACATCGCAGGAAAAATCTTTGTTCCCTTTATAATCTTCACTTATAAAAACCATTTCGGGAGTCTGTTTTTTTGCGCCGTCGTTAACATTTCTTTCTCCCTCCGCAAAAAACAGTCCCTCTTTTTCTCTTGCTTTTTTCATTTTAAGAGAGCTTAC
>JAZOOC010000113.1:0-9014 GCA_045654825.1 Clostridia bacterium
AAGTATGAACGGTCATACTCCAAGTTCCTATGGTATAGCAGATATAAATCCTGTTTTGTATCTTATTCTTAATGATGTAAGTGTTTCATCGGATTACAGTTCAAGAGAGCTTCCGCTCACATTAGTAGGTGGTGGAGCTGCCAATGCTATGATATGTCGTACATCTGATGCTGAAGGCGAAACAAGCAACAATATGGTAGTAAGACTCAATATGCCTGAATATAACTATGGAAATCATCAGCATATGGATACAGGACATTTTGATATTTATTATAAAGGAAATCTTGCTATTGATTCAGGTATATACGAAAGTGCACCATTCAACGATGACAACGGAAATCCTGTAACCTCTCTTGCTTATGCGAGTAAACACGATATGAATTATCATAAAAGAACTGTTGCTCATAACAGTATGCTTGTATACGATCCGCAGGAGATAGCAAACTCTGTTTATACCTCGCATATTGACGGCGGTCAAAGACTAATTCATGGCAGCGGTTATGAACCGAAGTATTTCAGTGATATAGCAAGAGAAGAAAACAAAGTTTCAGAAATTATTTCTTCTGATGCAAATCATTCTTCATACAGCTATATGAGAGGAAATCTGACAAATGCGTACACAGATAAGGTAACTGATTACAGCAGAAGTTTTTTGTTTCTTAATTTCAATGATGAAACTTACCCCGGCGCATTGATAGTTCTTGATAACATAACTTCCAAAAGTGCCGATTTTGAAAAAAGCTGGCTCCTCCATACTGAGAATGAGCCCGCTATCAGAGGAAATGTACTCACAGCGATAAACAACAAAGGAAAACTAACAAACAATATTCTTCTTCCTAAAAATCCGAAGATAGAAAAAATTGGCGGGGAAGGTTATGAATTTGTTTCAGGAGGAATTAATTTTAAGGCTGTTCCCAAGAGTGAAAAGCACGAAGCGGGAAAATATCGCGTAGAAATTTCACCATCAGAACCAAATACCAAAGACATTTTTTTAAATGTTCTTACAGTAGCTGAGAGTGATATAAACACAGAACCTGTTTCCCCTGAGCTTATTGATGACAATAACAATTTTTCTGTTGTTAAGATAAAAAATAAAGTTTGTTATATAGCTAAAGAAGATAAATTATACAAAGATAATTTAAACATTCTGTTAGACAAGAATTATGAGTATATTTTTACCGGCGTTGAAAGCGGCAGGTGGATACTTACTGATTCTTACGGTAATGTTGTTTCGGCATTTGATTCATTAAATGGTGGGAATACTTTCTCGCTTATGGGATATTCCGGTGAATACACATTAACTTTTTTAGAGTGTTGTGACCGTTTTGAAAATCTTCCGGTCGTAAAAAACGAAATATTATATTTGCCGGCAGATGAACTGATAGAGAAACTTGATTCTAATGCTTACAAAATAAGCAGCAGTGAATATAAGTCGGAGACCAACCATATAAAATATTTCAGGTTCGATGGCAGTATAACTGTTAATGGTACTAAACTTGAAACAAAAGGAAAAAGTTATGTATCAGACGGAGTCTTATATATCCCTGCCAAAGATATTGCTGCTGCTATGGGGTATTATCTTACTTATGACAAACAAGATGGAAATATATATATATCTAAAAAGCTTTCATATGATAAAGAGGTTGTTACAACTATAGAAAACATAACTTCAAAATATGATATGAAATCCCAAAAGCACTCTGTATCTCTTGATGTTAGCTTTTCGGGCAATTTAAACAATAATTTTTCTGAAAATGCAGTTCTTATTGCAGCAGGGGATCATCCGGGAATAATAAAGACTCCTGTTAAAATGGAAATTAACGGAAATTTAACAGAAAAATATCCATATTATATCGGAATTGCTGATATAAAAGATTCAAAAGCGCATTTTGAGTTTAAGCTTTCTCTTCCGATGGGGCTTGAGTGGGAGGATATGGAATTCTGCCTTGTTGCTTCGCTGGGTGCCAAAAGCAATATCAAACTTAAAAATACCCATCTTCCCGAATTATACAATTCGTTATTCAAAACTAATCATGGCGATTATGTATTTGCAAAAGTTTATGAGAATCCGAAAGATAGTATTGAAGAATTCGGCATTGTTTTTTCAAAAACAGATAAATTCCCGGAAGTGGGTAATGTTAATTCGCTCAAATTACCGGCATTATATCCATATAATAAAAACGGACAGTTTGGTATATTTATGCTATTTAAAAATATACCCGTGTATAATATAAGGCCATATGCAATATACAAAACAGAAAATAACGACAGTATTACTGTTTACGGAACTCCGCTTGAAGTAAAAGATAAATAGATATAAGAGGAAATATTTGAAAGAAGGGAGAACGATATGAAAAAAAGAATTATTACGCTTATAATTGCAGTAGCAGTTCTTGCTTCAATTATACCGGTATATAGCTCAGAACCCGAATATAAAGTATTTGAGTTTTCAGGTGAAACTCTTGTTATTCAGGCTGAGGAAGAAGGTGTAGAAGTTTCACAACCATGGGAACCCGACGGAACTGAGTCTGAAAGCGACGGAGGCTGTATGAAAGTTGCTTCTTCGCTTGGTATGAGATCTTCTATAACAAGAGATGAACCGGGTAATTTAAGATTTCATATAAACATACCCGAACAGACACGGTATCAGGTCTGGATAAGATATAAAGCGCTTGATACAAATTCTGATTCATACTATTTCAGAATAGACAATTCAAACTGGACAACAATGTGGCTCACCGGTGCTGATGAATGGAAATGGGGCAATCTCGGTCTTGAGTTTTTCACTGTTGGTGAACATGTAATTGATATTGCACATAGAGAACTCGGATTTAAGGTAGATAAAGTAATAATAACATCTTTGCCGGACTACAATCCAAACGGCGACAGCTATTCAACACCGATTTTTCTTCCGGAAGTGGGAGAAACCATGGATACCCCATATAATCTTCCGGCATATACTCCTCCGAAAGAACATCCGAGAGTGCTTTTAAGGGCATCGGATATCCCGAGAATAAAAAGCAATCTTACTCATCCTCAGAATATAGAAGTTTATGAATATCTTGTGGGCAGAAGTAAGCTTGAAACAGATGGAAATCTCGGACTCCTTGGCAACGGTGCATCGAGCAATATGAACTTGTCTCTTCTTGAATGTATAGAAGCTAACGCATTTTTATATCTTATGGATAATGATGTCGAGAAAGGCAAAAGAGCCGTAGAGCTTGTCAAAAATATGATAACAACGCTGGTTAACCGAAAAAGCAATCAGGATACTGCAACAAGAACAGGCGGTCAGGCGATTTTTGTAGCCTCTCTTGTATATGACTGGTGTTATTACCTTATCAGCGATGAAGATAAAGCGCTCATACGGCAATATGCTTTCTTTCATGCAAGTCTTATGGAAGTAGGGTGGCCTCCCATTCACGGAGGATATGTGCTCGGGCATGATGTGGAAGCACAGCTTAATAAAGATTTGTTGGCTGCGGGTATTGCCTTCTATGACGAAGACCCTAAAATATATAATATTGTTGCAGGGAGAATATTAAATGAAATGATTCCTGCAAAAAATCAGGCATATAAATCCTTTAGTATGAGTGAAGGTCCATCTTACGGAAGATTCAGATATGCATTCGAGCTTATCTGTGCTTATCTTTTTAAAGGTATGGGATACGACAACATATATGATAAAACACAGATAAATCCGGCATACGGACTGATTTTTGCAAGAAAACCTGACGGAAAATTTGTTCCGACCGGAGATGATGTAACAAAAAGTGTATATGGATATGACGGCACATACGGCTCGGTATTTTTTATGGCAGGTAATCTTTATAAAGACCCGTTCATAAAAAGAGAGTATTACCGCGGTGTTGTAAACGGAAAAAGTATATCTACTGTAATTTCGGATGTAAGTGCAGTTATGCACCTTATAATTAACGATGTTACTGTTGCGCCTGATGCAACTTTCAGAGATTTTCCTTTAACAGTATATTCAGGCGGAAATATCAACATAATGACCGCACGAACTTCATGGGATGAAGGTGCAGACGCAGACAATTTTATGGTTCAGATAAATGCAGGCGGATATAATTACGGAAATCATCAACATATGGATGCAGGGCATTTTGACATATACTATAAGGGTGCTCTTGCTATTGATTCCGGTCTGTATGAAAGTGCAAGCTTTTTTGATGAAAACGGAAAACAGGTAACCTCGTTGAATTATGCAAGCCTTCACGATATGAATTATCATAAAAGAACAGTTGCTCATAACAGCATGCTTGTAATTGACCCGAAAGAAACAGTAAAATCTGCATATACAAGTCATGCCGACGGAGGTCAGAAACTCATATCCGGCAGTGGATATGAACCTACACACCGCTCAGATATGATAAAAGAAGAAAATAAAATGTCTGAAGTGTTAAGCTACGGATTTGGCCCTGACCCTGTAAAACCCGCATACAGCTATATAAAAACAGATTTATCACCGGCATACGGATATAAGGTAAATAAATACGAAAGAAGTTTTATGTATCTTAATTTCTTTGATAATGAATATCCGGGTGCACTTATTGTTTTGGATGATATAGCTTCCAAGGATGCAGCATTTAAAAAGTCTTGGCTGTTACACAGCGAGGAAGAGCCTGTAATAGACGGGAATACAGCTGTAATTGAAAGAAATCAATATGAATATCACGGAAGACTCACAAACGAAACTCTTCTTCCCGAAAAGTATGTGATAGAAAAAATCGGAGGAGAGAACCAACGTTTCCTTTCAAATGGTACAAATTTTAAAGCAGTTTCAAAAACAAAGACTCAGGAAGAGGGTAACTGGCGGTTAGAAATATCTCCTGCACAAAAAGCAGAAGATGACTTATTTTTAAACGTAATGTGGGTTTCAGACAGCGAAGATAATCAGGAACCTTTAAAAGCACAATTACTTCAGAAAGATGATGATTATGTCGGTGTTCGTATAAAAGACAGAGCTGTTTATTTTGCAAGAAAAAATAAACCTCATATGAATAACATTAAAATAAACTCAGGTAATGACGGAAAAGATGTTATGCATATCGTAACCGGACTTCGTGACGGCAAATGGACAGTGTATTCAAAAGACGGCAAAAAAGTAACTGAATGTTTCAGCGAAAAAGAACAGAATATTGTATCATTTACACTTCCTGCCGATGAATATACACTTAAGTGGAGTTATGCTAAAACAAATCAAACCGATATATCGTTTTTTGCAAATATAAATAAGGCGGAAAATTCACCAATTGATATAAGGATAAATAATATGTTTGTATCATTTGAAAACAAGCCCTTTAAGGAAGACGGAATTTTATACCTGCCATACAGCGAGCTTATAGAAAAAATATATACGGATAATGAAAAAACTGATGAAGGATATGAAATTGAATCCGGTGTCTTAAAGCTTAATTACAATGAAAATCAAATTGAATTATCCGGAGAAAAGTTTTCAATAGGAAAGATATTGGAAGTAAATGAAATTATATATGTAGATGCTGCAAAGATTATAAATGCGTTAAAGCAGCAGATAACAGAAACATTGCCGGATGTTTATTTTATAAAAACATCTACGGTTGCATCAGACAGTTATAATCTTGTAAATTCAAATGCTCCGGGAAGAATAAAACTCAAAAAAGTTACTGCAACATTAAACAGCAGTTCATCCGCATATGATGCTCTTGACGATAATAAAATCTCTTACTGGTCGGCTCTTGGGCTTGATGAATGGATACAATTTGAATTTGAGAAGGTTGAAAAGCTTACAAAGCTTGAACTTTTATGGAATGTCGGTAATACCCGCGTTCAGACATTTGAGCTGTATGCTTCAAACGACGGAGAAAACTGGGAACAGATATTCAACGGATGTTCCGATGGAAAAACCGAAGGCTTTGAAACACTTAAACTTGACATACCAAAGGAATGTAAATTCGTGAAACTTGTCGGACGCGGAAACACAAGTAATAGCTGGAATTCACTTTGTGAAATTCATTTCTTTAACGGAGAAGAGGAGAAAGGAGAATGATTATGAGAAAAATATTATTAATACTGCTGGTTTTTTCAGTACTTTTTTCCATTCCCGTTTTTTCAGCAAATGATTATGCCATAACCTTCGCCGTTTCCGATGATGGTCAGAATATCAGCTATTATGTAAATGTAAAAGGAAATTATGCAGAAAAAGAAGGAATTGTAGGATTTAAATTACAAGACTCTCTGGGAATTCCTGTATACTACGGTCAGACAGAAGCTGATGAAAACGGAGACTATAAATTAAAAATTAAACTCAATAACAGCGGAGGATATAACGCATATGCGAATTCCTCACATACCGGTGTTGTATTACCGAAGAACTTCACTATTCCGGACATCAGCGATTATGATGACTTGATAAGTATACTGAATAACGCAGATACAACTGTTGAAGAATATACTTCCTGTTTTTCAAACGGAGCATATTATGGTCTTGATACCGAATTTTTTGATAGTGCAGTATCGGGAAAAGATAACATAATAAATGAACTCTTTTCAAAAAAAGGAAGATACACACCCGGAAAGTTAACGGAGCTTTATCTTGAAGGTGTAATAGCAGGGATAGCGAAAAGTGAAGAAAGCTACACTTTTAAAGATACAGTTATAAAAAATTATATGGGTGATCCTATCATTCCTGATTCGAGGTATACAAACCTTTATAATACATACGTAGCTTCAACCAATACCTTCAAAGAAAATGTATGGAACGATATGCTTTCCCGTAATCTTACTGATTATGAAAATATACAGGCATCCCTTTATGCTTCTGTTATTAAAACAGCACTTAAGAGCATGAATAATCAGGAACTTGATTCATTTTTATTGAATAATCTTGATCTTCCCGATTATGAAAATCTTGGTCCGGTAAAGAAAACAAACATTATAACAAAGATTAAACCGCTGGATTTTGATACGGTTGAAAAATTTGAAGAAAATTATCGGAATGCAAAATCCGATGTGGAAGATGAGAACCTACCTCCACCACCTCCACCATCAACATTAGGTGGCGGCGGTGGCGGCGGAGGAGGTTCTACCGTTAAAGAATATGAAAAATTGCCGGAACCCGAATCCGAAAAAGAAGAAAAAGAAGAAGAAAAACAACAATTTATTGAAGCCGGTTTTACTGACCTTAGCGATGTTTTATGGGCAAAAGAAGCAATAGAGTATTTTAAAAGAAATGGAGTTGTAAGCGGTAAAACCGAAACAGAATTTGCTCCTTTGGATAAAGTAACAAGAGCAGAATTCTGTAAAATCATAGTAAATGCATTTGGAATTGAAGCCGATGGCGAGAGTATGAAATTTACCGACGTTTCCGAAAACGACTGGTATTATCCGTATGTATTAAAGGCTTACCATTGCGGACTTTTAAGCGGATATGAAGATGGAAGCTTCAGAGCAGACAATAAAGTAACAAGAGAACAGATGGTAACAATTTTATACAGATACCTGCAGAGAAAACAGATGGTAAAACCACTTGATAAGATTGAAAATAAATTTTCTGATTATGAAGATATCAGTGATTATGCAAGAACATCGGTTCTTGTACTTAACAATGCAGGCTATGTAAATGGCGTAGGCTCCGGTATGTTTATGCCAAAGAATGAAGCAGGACGTGCGGAAGTATGCGTTTTCATCTATAACATTCTGAATGGAGGAGTTGAAAAATGAAAAGATTGATTTCAGTGGTTTTAGCACTAAGTGTTTTGCTTTCATACCCATTCTGCTCCTATGCACAGAATGATACAGAAGAGAATAATTCTTCATATTCAATTCATCTTTTAAACCTTGGTTTATTGTCAGGGATTGAAAATGTTGAATTTACCGAGTATCCGGTAAAGCGTGGCGAATTTGCAAATGTTATAAAAAATACATTGGGTGTTACATTTGGAAGAAAGATGGTATTTTCGGATGTTAATGAAGATACACCATATTACGAGGGAATTCTTGCCTGTGCTGAATATAAGGTTATGAACGGATATGGAGATGGTTCTTTCAGACCGGATGATGTAATAACTTATAAAGAAGCTTATAAAATACTTGTTTCGCTTCTGGAGTACGATACTGTCGCACAATATAACGGAGGATATCCATACGGGTATTACACAATTGCCAAACAACTTGGTATTACATCATCATCTAATGGAGTTTCATACGAAAGTTATGTAACTTGGGAAAACCTTCCAAGATTGATTTATCAATTTCTTCTTGCTCCCTGTAACGAGCTTGTTGCAATAACTGATGAAACGGTTTTGTTTTCACCATCCTCTAAAACCTATCTTGAAAAACATATGAAGCTTTCTTTTAAAAAGGGCGTGGTAACAGCAGATGAGGAAGGTAGTATAGAGGTTGAAAATAATAGTGTTTCTGAAGACACGATAAGGATAAACGGCGAGAGTTTTCATTATCCTCATTCATTGAACGACAGACTCTGCGGCAAATATGCTGAAGTTATATTTGATAAAGAAAACGGAAACAAAGTAAAAAGCATCGCTTTTCCGGAAGAGTATAACAGAGAAATAACCTTAACCGGAGAAATGCTGACTGTTAAGAATAATACTGATCTTGAATATAGAATGGACGGTAATGAACGCAAAATACACATTCCGTCGGATATTTTGTATATTTTAAACGGTGAGCCCATACTTTATTACGATTTAACTACTGTAGTTGATGAAAGTCTTACTTTTAACGACAACGACGGAGACGGCAGTTATGATATAATCCGCATAGAAAAATATGAGTTTTATGCTGTTGGTTATATGTATAGCGACAGTATGGTGGCTGATAAAAGCGGTAAAAAGCTTTCTCTTAAGTCTGCAAACAAAGATATTATCATTCTTGATGAAGAAGATAACCTTATCTCTGTATCAGATATAAAAAATGATATGGTACTCAGTGTTATTGAGAATTCAAATACGAAAGTGGTTTATGTAAAAGATGATGTTATCAGCGGCAAAACA
>JAZOOC010000114.1:0-3700 GCA_045654825.1 Clostridia bacterium
AATAGTTTTTTCCCTTGCAGCTTGCAGGGGAAAAGAAGGAGGCTCTACCGTTATTCCCGGTTTGGATTTTGAAATCGGTGACACAGGAGGTCTTAAAGTTCCGTTTGGTAATGGCGAAGAAATAGTTATGTATGCACAAGATGATGTTGGAGATACAACTAACACTTATGCATTTGATAAGTTAAGCCAGGTAACAGGACTTAATGTTAAGCCGTTATTAGTTCCTGCCGCTTCTGCAGCACAGAAAGTACCTGTTTTAATGGCAAGTGGTGATCTTCCGGATGTTATGAATGCAGGGACATTAATGCAATTAAATGATTATGCAATGGAAGGCGCATGGGAACCAATTAACGACCACTTAGACGAAATGCCTAACTTTAGAAGAATTTTTGCAGACAACAAAGAAAATGACTGGGTATTTAAGTCTTATGCAGCAGCTGATAAAAAGCTGTATGCATTCCCTATGATCGACAGCGACAGAGATGTTAATCATGGTATGCTTTACAGAAAAGATATTTTTGACAAGCATGGAATTGAAATGTGGAACAGCCCTGAAACATTCTATCAGGCTCTTAAAAAATTAAAAGAGTTATATCCTGATTCTTATCCTTTAACATCTAAAACAGGAAAAGAACTCATTACCAACTATGCAGTTGCATGGGGCGGAATTAAATCATATAATGTTTATTATGATGAAAGTGCAAAAATATGGAAGTATTCCGATACCGATCCTAAAACCAAGGAAATTCTCGACTACTTCAATAAATTGTATACCGAAGGCTTGCTTGACCCTGAATTTTTAACAAATACTCAATCTGCATGGACTCAAAGAATGACAAACGGAAATTCTTTTGTTACTTACGACTGGATCGGAAGACTCGATATGTTTATGGCTCAGACCGAGGTTCCCGGTTTCGATTTGAGATATGCAAATCCCGTAGGACCTGAGCAAACCATTCTTACTTTGAATAAAGTTTCGTCAAGTGGTTTTGTAGTTGTAACCAAAAACAAAAATGCGCCTTTAACAATGAAGCTTATGGATTTCTTATATTCAGATGCCGGTGCAGAGCTTATGACATGTGGTGTAAGAGGAGAAACCTTTGAAATTGGCGAAGACGGAATGGCAAAATATCTTGAATTTGAAGAAGGCAAAAAAGTTGATATTATGGACTTGAGATCAAAGTATTGTATGTGGATGACATGTACTTACAGAAAGGTTGACAAGCGTTCCTGCTATTTCCAATATACCGAAAGAGAAAAGGAAGCTCAGGAATGGCCTGAAAAATGCGGAGGCTTTGAACCATCAGATCCTTATGTAACTTTTGCCGACGAAAAAGATTCATCAAAGGTTGCTGAATTAATAACAAAGCTCTCAAAAAGATTTGAAGAAGTAATGTTTAAATATATTGTTGGACAGGAAACAGGAGACGAAGCTTGGAATAAGTGGCTTGCTGAAGCTAAAAAGCTTGGTGCTGATGAATTAGTTAAACTTTATAACGACAGACACAAAGAACTGGGACTGTAATAAATATTTTATAATAATTAAAAAGACAGAAGAAAGAGAATATAAAAGCAGCAAACTAAACTGCAGATTAAGACGATGGGCGTTGATGCCTGTCGGCTTAACTTTTAAGTTGTTTTGACAATCAAAAATCACTTTTGAAAAAGTTGACAAATAATATACATCCCCTTTGTCTGTATAAATATAAAAAATACTTGTTTTGAATGTTTGTTTGTGATAGAATGAGTTTGCAGAGTAAACTCAATGAACTCCCTTGCGGTCAGCTAATAGCGAATTTAATTTAGCTACTCTAAAGGAGTTATTTAGCTATGGAGCGAAGCAGAATAATTTAGCTTTGCAACTTGTTGCAAAATTTAGCTAAAAACATTGGCATCCAGATTATACAGTCTTTATATGCGGTTGACTTATCAACCGCAGCGATATAAATTCCTTACGGAATTTGCGATATGTACTTTGTACGCGATATATCTTTGATGCGATATGTTGCCTTGTGGCAACGATAAAGGAATTTATGTCATATCGCAACGGAGTGAAATGGAGTTATATCGCATTTGAACAGAGAGAAAATATATCGCACGAGCGAAAGCGAGTATATCGCCAAAACGATAGGCATCCAGATTATACAGTCTTTATAAAGGGAAACATGTCGAATTTTGTCCAATAGATGACACTCAAGAATAATTACTATAATTAAAACTGCTACGGAGGAAAAATGGGTATATCAAAAGTTGCAAAGAATAAAAGTGTGATGCACGCAATTTACATAGGAATATTATGTTCGGTTGCATATCTTGCGGTATATTTTGCGAGAAATATATTAGGAGTTGTTACTCCTCAGATGATTGAAGGCGGATATACTGAGGAATATATTGGTAAGGTATCATCTGTTTATTTTATTTTTTATGCAGTAGGGCAGTTGATTAATGGTGCGATTGGAGACAAAATCAAGGCGAGATATATGATAAGCATTGGTCTTTTTATGGCAGGTATTACTAATGTTGTATTTTCAAGTATTTCGTCACAATATGCTGATGTAGCCATAATTGTTTATGGATTTACAGGATTCTTTTTGGCTATGATATATGGTCCGATGACAAAGGTTGTGGCAGAAAATACTGAACCTATATATGCTACGAGATGCAGTTTAGGATATACTTTTGCATCATTTGTTGGTTCTCCTATAGCAGGGGTAGCTGCAGCTGTACTTGTTTGGCAAAATGTATTTATGACAAGTAGTATTGTTCTTGTAATAATGGCAATTGTATGTTTTTTGGTCTTTTTGATGTTTGAAAAAAAGGGGATTGTAAAATATAATCAGTATGAGTGCAAAAAGGAACAAGAAGGAAGTATTAAGGTTTTAATCAAACATAGAATCATAAAATTTACATTGATTTCTATGCTTACAGGCATAGTGAGAACAACGGTTGTATTTTGGTTACCTACATACATATCACAGTATCTTGGTTTTTCTTCGGAAACATCAGCCGTGCTTTTTACAACGGCAACATTTGCAATTTCTTTTACTACATTTATTACGATTTATATATATGAAAAGCTTAACAGAAATATGGATTTAACGATATTGCTTGCCTTTATATTGTCGGCGTTATCTTTTATTTTGGTTTACTTGATAAAACAACCTGTTTTAAATATAATATTTATCATCATCGCAATAATGTCATCAAACGGTGCGGCAACAATGCTATGGAGCAGATATTGCCCAAGTCTTCGTGATACAGGCATGGTTTCAAGTGCAACAGGATTTCTTGATTTCGTAAGTTATATGGCAGCCGCTGCATCAAGTACAATCTTTGCAAATGCAGTTTCTCTTATCGGATGGGGAAATTTAATTCTTGTATGGTTTGGGTTAATGATGGCAGGTATTATTGTTGCGCTGAATTATGATAAAATTAAAAAAACCAGGAGAATTTAACAATAACAGATTTGATTTTTCTGTCCTGACTTGACACGAACTTATAAAGATTGTCGAAAAATGTAGAAAGGAAGTGATAAAATGGGGAAAATACTTGGTTCTTGGAGTGGCATGAGAAAATATTTGGAAAAAGAAATGATAGCTGATTCATTAAAAGGTCGTGTAAGATATGAAAGCACTACATATGTTGGTATGGATGGCTGTAGAATCTTTAGATTATTTGTTGACAATGAACCAATAAAGTC
>JAZOOC010000115.1:0-4819 GCA_045654825.1 Clostridia bacterium
GAGAAATATGATGTTCCGTATGCAAATGCAGATACCCATGCACCGATATTTCTGCCGCCTAATAAAAACCCTTCGATTGTTTTTGTCTTGGTATAGCTGTATACACCGATAACAATCATAATGGAAGCAAAAATACCAAGAACGATAAGTGTAATAAGTTGGATATTACCTATATTATCCATAACGATTCCTCTCCGGAAATACACTCCATATATTATAGCATATTCCCTCAAAAAAATAAAGTATTTTCTATAATATTATCAAAAGACAAAAAAATCGCCCTTTTGAAACCAAAAGGACGAGCTAATCTCGTGTTACCACCTTAAGTTTGCAAACAACTCACATTGTTCGCCTCAGCAAGTACGGCATATGCGATACTCTGTCACTTGATAACGGGTGACTCTCCGTCGTAGCCTACTAAGAAAATCCGTTCGGTACGCAACTCCAAGATGTATTCGTTATTGCTATCCGTCTGTCTTACACCACCCGACAGCTCTCTTTACGTATTCACAAAAACTACTCTTTCTCTTCACAGCCTTTGATAATATTAATTTACAAATATTATATACCTATAATCAATTAATGTCAAGGTTTTTTATAAAATTCCGGAATAAATATTGTTGTTGCTGTTCCCTCTTCCTGACAAAACGCATTTTCAATTCCAAGGGATAATGCAAAGTTTAAAACTTCGTCATATTCATCATCAGTTAATTTTCGCAAAAGCTCTTTGTATTTAACATTGGCATTTACCGGAGTATATTGATTCATAATACTCAAATAAATAGTATTCCCGTATTCATTATACAGATAATTAATGACCTTTTTTGAATCTGATACATTCCCGGGCAAAACAAGATGTCTTACTATAATACCTTTTTTTATTAGTCCGTTTGTATCGAAAACAACATTTTTCTGTTGTCTTGTCATTTCTTTTAAAGCATTCATTGCAATCTTCGGATAATCATATGCACCGCTGTATTTTTTGGCTATAAACGGTGAATAGTATTTAAAATCAGGAAGATATACATCTATAAGTCCGTCAAGCATTTTAAGGCTCTCTTCATTTACATAACCGCTGCAGTTATATACAAACGGAATTGAAATTCCCCGCTTTTTAGCTTTTGTAACAGCATTGCGTATTGATGGTATAAAATGGTCAGGAGTTACAAGATTAATATTATGTGCTTTCTTTTCTTCTAATTCAAAAAATATATCTACTAATTCATCTTCTGTTATAACTTTACCATAACCATTTGAAGAAATCTCGTAATTCTGACAAAACACACATTTAAGCTGACATCCGGTAAAAAACACAGCACCCGATCCCGAAGAGCCTGAAATACATGGCTCTTCCCAGTAATGCAAATCTGCACGCGAAATACGGATATTGCTTTTCTCTCCGCAATATCCTATGTATTTATTTCTGTTTACTGAACACTTTTTTGGGCAAAGTTTACATTCATTATACATACTATCTAAAAAGACGGTGCATAAGGTGTCTTCGCTTAGGGATTAATCGCCTTAAAACCATTGATTTCGCCTTATTCTGTATCAAAATCAAAAGTTTTTAAGGTACGAGGCAGTTTTGAATTTCAGATTATCATATTCAGACACGAAACAAAACACCCGTAATACTGGCGTATTTCGGGTGTTTTTGACAAAGTATGAATTGATAAGATGGCTTCAAAACCGGTTTATCCCTAAGTTAAGACACCTAATAGCACAGCCTTATCTCCATTATTATTATATACGAGCTACACCTGTATCTCTTGCAGCTTGTGCAACAGCTTCTGCAACTTTTTCTTTAACACTTAAGTTAAATGAATCAGGAATGATATAGTCACAGGAAAGTTCATCATCAGAAACAACAGATGCAATAGCTTTCGCTGCAGCTATTTTCATTTCATCGTTTATATCGCTTGCGCGAACATCAAGAGCACCTCTGAATATCCCCGGGAAAGCAAGTACGTTATTAATCTGATTCGGAAAATCGCTTCTTCCTGTTCCCATAATCTTAACACCAGCGTCTTTTGCGATATCAGGCATAATTTCGGGTGTGGGATTAGCCATAGCGAATACAATCGGATCTTTAGCCATAGTCTTAACCATTTCAGGAGTAAGAACACCGGGAGCAGAAACGCCAATAAACACATCTGCACCGACAATAACATCAGAAAGGCTTCCTTTTACCATATCAAGATTTGAAATTTCAGCCATTTCTTCTTTTATTGCATTAAGACCGGGTCTGCCTTTATAAATAGCACCTTTAGTATCACAAAGTATAACTTTTTTAAGCCCCATACTCATAAGAAGCTTTGTAATAGCTATACCTGCTGCACCGGAACCATTAACAACAACTGATATTTCAGAAATATCTTTATTAACAATTTTAAGAGCGTTAAGCATTGCAGCTAAAGTAACAACTGCTGTACCATGCTGGTCGTCATGGAATATGGGAATATCACATTCAGCCTTTAATCTCTTTTCTATTTCGAAACATCTGGGAGCAGATATATCTTCAAGGTTAACACCGCCAAACGAACCAGCAAGAAGTTTTACAGTATTAACTATATCATCAACATCTTTGGAACGAACACAAAGAGGAATTGCATCTACATCGCCAAATCGTTTAAAAAGGACACACTTACCTTCCATAACAGGCATACCTGCTTCGGGTCCGATATCTCCAAGGCCTAAAACCGCTGTACCATCTGTAACAACAGCTACCATATTCCCTCTTCTTGTATACTTATAACTTAAATCTGTATCTTCAGATATTTTAAGACATGGCTCAGCAACGCCGGGGGTATATGCTACTGCGAGATCATCTTTATTATTAAGTTCAGAGCGGAGTCCTATTTCTATTTTTCCCTGCCACTGTTCGTGCATTTTCAATGCAAATTCTTTTTTGTCCATAAAACACTCTCCAATTCTCATATTTATGTAACATATATTATACAACCAAATCAACTATATGTCAATATCTCAATGCATAAGATTCAGTAAAGAAACTGATAAATTTCTTCTTAAATCACTTGTTTTTTATAGATAAAAAATGTATAATACATAAGGTGGTGAAAATAATGATTGCTGATATAAGAAATCTTACAAAATATTATTCAGGTGAAATGATACTTGATAACATAAATTTAAAAATTGAGAACAACGACCGAATTGCATTAATAGGTGCAAATGGTTGTGGAAAAACAACACTTCTGAATATTATAGCAAAAGAACTGTCATATGATGAAGGTGAGGTTTTTTACGGCACTCCATCCATCGGTTATCTTAAACAAAACACTACCATTGTATCCGAATTAAGCATTTATGACGAAATGTGTCTTGTATTCAAGGATTTGTTAAAAGAAGAAGAAAGACTTCAGTCTATCTATGATGAAATATCAAAAGAAAAAGACAATGAAAAGCTTCGCGAGCTTAACCACGAATATTCAAGACTGCAAACCGATTTTGAACACAAAGACGGTTACAATATAAAAGTAAAAATAGAAAATGTTCTTAACGGAATGGGATTTTTAAACCGAGATTATAACACAAAAATTTCAGTTCTTTCGGGCGGAGAAAAAACACGACTTGCTCTTGCAAAGCTTCTTCTTTCCGAGCCTGATATTCTTATTTTGGACGAGCCTACAAACCATCTTGATTTCAATGCATTAAACTGGCTTGAAGACTATCTCTCCTCTTATAAAGGAGCTCTCCTTTTAGTATCTCACGACAGATATTTTCTTGACAGAACTACAAATGACACTGCTGAAATCTACAAAGGAAAATTAAAAAGATATAAAGGAAGCTATTCAAAATATGTTGAATTAAAAAGACAACATATCGAATATCTTACAAAGGAATATGAAAAACAACAGAATGAAATAGCATCTTTAACAGAATATGTTGAAAAAAACAGAGCAAGAGCGTCAACAGCCAAAAGCGCAAGAAGCCGAGAAAACACTTTGGAAAAAATGGAGCTTATAGAAAACCCAAAAGAATATCTTAAGCAAATCAATTTAAAATTCGAGTATGATATTGAACCTGTCTCAGAGCTGTTATTTGCCGAAATAGATAAGCTTTTTGCCGGAAATATCAAATTATGCGAAAATATCAGCTTAGATGTAAGACGCGGAGAGAAAATAGCTATTGTCGGCGGAAACGGCACTGGCAAAACTACCTTTTTAAAAGCACTTATCGGCAAAGCTGCATATGAAGGTAAAATCAAATGGGGTCGTAACGCTAAAATTAGTTATTTTGATCAGGAAACAGGAGATCTTAAGCCTAATTCAACCGTTATGGATGAAGTAGGAAGAAAATATCCATCCAAAAACAATTTTGAAATAAGAAACGCCCTGGGAAGACTTAACATAACTGATGAAGATGTATTTAAAAACATTTCATTTTTAAGCGGTGGAGAGCTTGCAAAGGTTAAATTTGCAGTAATGGTTTTAAATCGGGGCAACATACTTATTCTTGACGAACCTACAAACCATCTTGATCTTTCTGCCAAAGAAGTTCTTGATAACGCACTAATAAATTTCAATGGTACTGTTATCACAGTATCTCACGACAGATATCTGTTAAATCGTATGCCGGATAAAATTTATGAATTAACTACCGACGGTTTTATAAAATATGACGGCAAATACGACTATTATATAGAACATAAAAAACAGCCTGAAAAACAGCAGCCTCAAAAAAGCAAGTCTTCTTCCGACAGTTACTACCGTTCGAAAAAAGACAGAGCTGAAATGGTAAAAGCAGCAAAATCATTAAAAAACACAGAACAAGCAATCGAAGAAAAAGAGCTATTGGT
>JAZOOC010000116.1:0-1624 GCA_045654825.1 Clostridia bacterium
TAAATCTGTATTACTTTTAAGCTTTATCACGCCGGGCGAATCCGCTTCGGGATTATCATTGCGTGAAAAAAGCATTCCGTATTCTTTTATATCGCAATTATCAGCTCTGAGATACTCTGAAACGAAAACTGCTATATTTCCGTCATCATAATACAACGGATAAGTAGCAATAACCGGAGTGGTTTCCGAAATTAATTCATCATTACTGTCGTAGCAGGAATATTTCCAGAGTGACGAATAATCACTGTAATATATATTACCGAAATTATCTGCCGTTGCCGAAATAAATTTCCCGTTTCTAATTATAGTGATTTGACGGGAATACGGATTTAATTTAAAAAGTTTACCTCCGGTCACACCGTAAATATATCCGTCTTTCCCGCATACCAGATTTGCTCCGTATAATTTGGGCGAAGTAGCACTTCCTGCAGAATTCAATTCAGGAAACTGCAAAGTATTATACTCTATATTACAGGTATCAGGATTATACATAAATAAGTTTCCGTCACACAATCCCCATATGTTACCGTCTGTTCCGACTATTACAGACGATACAAGCTGTGCTCCCTTTGAAATAACATATTCACCGATTTTCGCTTTGCGCTCAACATCGAAAACGAAAAACTTTGCTTCCGGCTGTGTTGGTGTTGCACCTATTCCGCCCCAGACAGAAGTGCCACCGTACAAATAACCGTCTTTATAGGCAAGTGCTGTAACAGATTGGTCCTGAATTATGTTTCTTACAACATATTTGTCAGTTAAATTGTTGGGGTTATATATTGCCAGCGCCCCTCCGAGCTTACCGTATTGAGGTGCTGTTCCAAAAAACACTAAACCGTCACCTGAAGCGGAAGCGAAAGGTCTGTCTTGCTCATAAACATTACCTAATGTGTCTATTCTACGGGGATTTATTTCAGCATTACTATCCATCTGCCAGGACTTAGCGGGATCGTATTCATAGATTTTTCCCATAGTATATGTGCCGAAATACATTTTATCATTTAACGCAACACCGCTTTCAGCCTGAGGCAACCCGAGAAAAAGTTCCTTTTTGTTGGTTACGGGGTTATATACTCCCACTCCTCCACCAAGGTGGTTGCTGGTATATATACTGCCTTCGGGACCTGTCATCACACTTCTTGCGCTATAATCAACAGTAGGCAATTCAACTCCGGAAACATCTATAACATTTTTGGAAATATTATATGTTATAAGACGGTTATCTCTTTGAATACCATTGGCAAAAGCTATAAATGTCAATCCCGGATAATTAATATCATCCTTCATATCAACAACATCTATCAGGCATGCCGTTGTATACACTTTTTGATTATTTAAACTGAATACTTCTCCGGTCAGATAATTATAACCGGAAATTTTTCTGTCTGAATTAATAAAATATGATATATTGTTAACAGCTTTCGAAACAGTTCCGCTTCCTGAAAGTATCTTTTCCAGGGAAGGCTTTCCCTTTTCATCAAAAGACATAACGAGAAGTTTTCCTTCCGGATAAACATATGCAAACAATCTGTTGTTCTCATATTTCAAATTATAAATATGTGTATTGCTTTCATACTCATCCGGTAATATTTCAGAAACGCTGTTTGTATTCAAATCATATCTG
>JAZOOC010000117.1:0-2692 GCA_045654825.1 Clostridia bacterium
CATATAGTAAGTATAACTGCAGACTGCGATAATGATGCTCTTCTTGTGAAGGTTAAAAAAGACGGTCCTGCCTGTCATACAGGTGCGGAGTCTTGCTTTAATGAGCTTGTTTATGAAAGCGAGGAGCTTACCGAATTTTCAATAGATGCACTTGCAAATCTTATTGAGGGAAGAAAAACAGATAAAAAAGAAGGGTCGTATACAACCTATCTTTTCGAGAAAGGGATTGATAAAATTCTTAAAAAAGTAGGCGAAGAATGTACTGAAGTTATAATTGCAGGAAAAGCCGACGATAAAAAAGAAACTATTTACGAAATTTCAGACCTTGTTTATCATGTGCTTGTTCTTATGATTGAAATGGGAATATCTCCAGACGATATTAAAAAAGAATTAGCATCAAGACATGTTATAGATAAAAAAGTAAAGCAGGAGAAAATGACTGAGTGATAAAAAGAGATTTACATATTCACAGCAACTATTGTGATGGTAGGGATTGTCTTGAAGATATAGTTATTGAAGCTATCGGAAAAAATTTTGAAACCATAGGTTTTTCTTCTCATGCACCCATGCCGTTTGATAATGATTATGCAATGAAGCAGGAAGATGTTTTAAGATATGTTGAAGAAGTATCTTCTTTGAAGAAAAAATATTCCGGAAAAATAGAAATTCTTTGCGGAACAGAACTGGATTATTACTGCGAAATTGATACTTCTTTGTTTGACTATACAATCGGTTCTGTTCATACTATATATAAAAATGGTATCTGGCTTGAGGTTGACCTTCAAAAAGAAAATTTTCTTTCGGATATAAAGAAGTATTATAATAACGATGTATATTCATATATAGAAGATTATTATAAACTTGTCGGAGATATCAAAAATAAATTTAATCCCGATATTATAGGGCATCTTGACCTTATAACTAAATTTAATGAAAATAACGATATATTCTTTGAAGACGAAAAATATCTTGATATTGCATATAACGCAATAGATAAGCTTACTGAAACACCGGCAGTGTTTGAAATAAATACAGGAGCTATATCAAGAGGCTACAGAACAGAGCCTTATCCGTCAATTCATCTGCTTAAAAGAATAATAGAAAGAAGCGGAAAAATAGTAATTAATTCAGACAGTCACAGTAAAGAAAAGATAGGATATTATTTTGAAGAAGCGCAAGAGTATTTAAAGCGTGCGTATGGCATGTAAAGTGACAATATAAAAAAGTGCGTTAAAGTCGATTGACTCTAACGCACTTTATTTATGTACTGATTTATGCTTTATCCTTTGTTGCGTATTTAATAACAACAAGTGTAACTAATGTTAGAATAATGCCGACGGGAAGAAGTATCCAAGCATTCTGAATGAATGCGGCGAGCAAATAACATACAAAGGAAATTGCTGCAACAGTAATTGCGTAAGGGAGCTGTGTTGATACATGGTTTATGTGGTTAGACTGTGAGCCGGCCGAAGCCATAATTGTTGTATCAGAGATAGGTGAGCAGTGGTCACCGCAAACAGCACCTGCAAGACAAGCAGACATACCAATTATAAGAAGCTCACTTCCGGGTTCAAATATTGCCGCAACTATCGGAATAAGAATACCGAATGTACCCCATGATGTTCCTGTTGCAAAAGCAAGAACACATGCAACAAGGAAGATAATCGCGGGGAGGAAATTAGCAAGACCTGCAGCAGCGGAATCCATAAGAGCACCAACGAAGTCAGCAGCACCTAAAAGACCTGTCATATTTTTAAGAGCGGTAGCAAAGGTAAGAATGAGAATTGCGGGAACCATTGCAATAAAGCCCTTAGGAACACATTCCATAGCTTCTTTAAAAGAAACAACTTTTCTTGCCATCAGGTATATAACTGTTATAACAAGAGCGATAAGTGCACCCCAGGGAAGACCAACAGTAGCATCTGTATCACCAAATGCAGTAATGAAGTCAGCACCAGAGAAGAAACCGCCAACATAAATAAGACCTATAATACAAATAACTACCAATATAATTACGGGGAAAATAAGGTCGATAACTTTTCCTTTGGGATTTTCACTATCTTTTTCAATAGCTTCTGATCTTTCGCCGGATGTGAATAAATCACCTTTGTGTAAAGCATTGAATTCGTGAAGCTTCATCGGACCGTAGTCAAATTTCATAAGAGCAATCGCTACAACGAATACGAGTGTTAAAAGTGAATAGAAATTGTAAGGAATAGCACGAACGAAAAGTTCGATTCCGGAATATCCTGTTCCTTTTGTGAATTCAGAAACTGCAGCTGCCCAGGATGAAACAGGAGCAATCATACAAATAGGAGCAGCAGTTGCATCAATTATGAATGCAAGCTTTGCTCTTGAAATTTTGTGTCTGTCTGTAACAGGGAGCATACCAGAACCAACTGTTAAGCAGTTAAAGTAGTCATCAATGAAAATAAGAACACCGAGTAAGAAAGTAGCTAAAGTAGCACCTACACGAGTCTTTATATGAGTTTCTGCCCATCTTCCGAAAGCTGCAGAGCCACCGGCTTTGTTAATTAAAGCAACCATAATTCCAAGAATAACAAGGAAAGCAAAAATTCCTGCTGTTCCGGAAACTGCTGCAATAATTCCTTCGTTTAAGAAGTTATCCAGAGCAACAACCGGCATCCAGTTAGCAGAAAGAAGTCCGCCTAAAAGAATACCGATAAATAAT
>JAZOOC010000118.1:0-1760 GCA_045654825.1 Clostridia bacterium
ATATGCAAACACCGCAAAACGCGCTCCCGATATTTTTATAAAGCTGAATATTGAATGGTTATACAGACTTTTGAAAAACCCTTCACGAATAGGAAGAATGACTGCTCTTCCCAAATTCGGGGTTGAAGTATTAAAATATAAACACAAGAGGAAGTGATATTATGGGAAAGCTGATAGTTATTGAGGGTGTAGATGCTTCGGGAAAACAAACACAGACCGAGCTTCTATATAAATATGTTAAAACACTGACCGACAAGGTTATAAAAATTGAATTTCCCGACTATGAAAGCCCCTCCTCTGAAGTTATCAAAATGTATCTTAACGGTGCATTCGGTACTCAGGCGGATTCTGTTAATCCTTATGCGGCTTCCTCCTTTTTTGCGATAGACAGATATACATCGTTTAAAACCAAGTGGGAAAATTTATATAACGACGGATATATCATAATCGCAGACAGATATGTTACTGCAAATATGCTTTATCAGGCATCAAAAATAAATTCTTTAACCGAAAAAGAAGCCTTTCTCGATTGGGTATGCGATTTTGAATACAAAAAACTCGGATTGCCTGAACCTGATGCAAAGCTGTTTCTTGATGTAACTCCCGATATAAGTTTTAAACTGATGCAGGGAAGAAACAATAAATTCACAGGAAAAGAAGAGCTTGATATCCACGAAGCAGATAAAAGCTATCTTTATAAAACCTACGAAAACGCAAAGTATATTGCAGATAAATACGATTTTATAACCATAGACTGCACTAACGATGACGGTTTAAAATCGATAGAAGATATTCATAATATAATCAAAACGAAAATAAAGGAATATATCATATGAGCTTAAGCTTCAAAAAAATTGAACTGGAAGATAAAGAAATATTTGATAACTACTACAAACAAACTCCGCAATATTCTGCATATGTGAGCTTTGTTACCCTTTTTGGCTGGCGCAAAATTGTGGATTATGATTTGGCTTTTAAAAACGGAGAAATTTTCATAAAATTCTTCAACAAAACTAAAAAGAGAAATTATTTCTTTATGCCCCAGAACACAAAAGACTCGGTAAAAGCTGCAATTGAAACCTTGCTTTCAGAAAACGAAATTCCCGATTTTTATAATATAACCGAAAAACAGAAAGATATTATTTCAGAACTTTACGGAAATAAATTTTCTTTTGAAAGAAACAGAAACGGAGATAATTATATTTATACCTCCGAAAGCCTTGCTGCTTTATCGGGGAAAAAGCTCCATTCCAAAAAGAACAAGCTTAACAAATTCAAAAAAACATATCAATATGAGTATGTTAAGGTAGACAAAACGAATGTAGACGAATGTTTAAGCATTTCAAAAAAATGGTGTGAAAGAAAATGCCGGGATAATTCGGATACCGCTGATTTCACCGCATGTGAAGAAGTTTTAAACAACCTTGAAAAACTTAATGTTAAATGCGGTGCATTAAAATGCGACAACAAAATTATTGCTTTTTCTGTGGGCGAGAAAGTTGCACCCGATATGGCAATTATCCACTACGAAAAGGCAGACACCGACTATGACGGCTCTTATGCCGCAATAAACAACGAGTTTATTATAAACGAATGGTCAGATATTAAATATATAAACCGTGAGGAAGATATGGGCATTGAGGGACTTAGAAAAGCAAAAATGGCTTATTGTCCTGAATTTATGTTAGAAACCTATATCGCAACATACAATGGATAAAGATATAACTCAATTAAAAAGCATATGGAAAAAAATATTCAAA
>JAZOOC010000119.1:0-1060 GCA_045654825.1 Clostridia bacterium
TCAGAAGCTAAAGCCATTGAGGGAATCATCATAGAAACCATGAGAACTGCTATAACAATACTAAGTATTTTTCTCATAATTTTTTACTCCTTTTCTTCTTTTTGAAATTTAACAAATTTCCAGTCTTATTCTATCACAATAAATATAACATGTTTGTTTCTTGTTGTCAACCATTTTCACAAAAAAATCCTAAAAAGATTTTTATTGTAGTGCAAAATGCGAAAAGCGGCAATTATGCTTTTCCGGTTTGGTCGGGAAAACAAGTAATCCAATTAGGAATTAGGAATTAGGAGTTAGGAATGTCGGATAGCTACATGCCATTCGGCGGAGCTATGGCAATCCCTCATCCAATTCTGTTAACAGCCTTTTTCCTTATTTAATATATAAAGGAATTAATATATGCCTGTGTTATTTCATTTTCTTCTTCGTTGCCCGAAAAATCAGATTCATTTTTAATGGTTATTTCGGGCAAAGTGAACTTACTGCCGAGAAAATACCTCAGTGCATCGGGTGCATGAGTTATATCATGAGGAAAGTTGCTGATATCCGACGGATTATTTTCGTCTCTCATGAGCTTTGGTATACAGCTTATAAGATTTTCACAGTTATCAAATATAACTAAGTTTGATTCTTTCTTTCCCGATACTTCAATGACCTTTAATTGTTCTTTAACACAAAGCCAACCGTTTATTCTGTGATTTGCCGCTTTTATCAGTGGTATATTTTTCGATGCGAAAATTTCCGCTATGCTTCTTCCTGATTCTCTTTGTCTGTTCCACATATCGGGTGGTGCATACACGCAGGAAATATTATCTCTCATTATATATCCCGCAAGTTTTGATGCCGCCTCAGATACCAAAAGATTGCTTTCATAAATTTCTCTGTATACATACACTTTCCCAAAACGGTCTGTTGCATAAAAAAGGCAGGCGAACATATCAAGTCCGTAGTCAAAAGATGCGTAATGCTTGTAAACATTGATATCCGAAACATCGAACGGCTCACAGGTATGAATATCTCTTCTGAATTCTTTGAAATATCCTCCACCGGCAATCTCCCA
>JAZOOC010000120.1:0-10290 GCA_045654825.1 Clostridia bacterium
CCGCAGGATATAAAAGACACCGAAAGGGTATGCGATCCTTTCTTAAATAAGATTGCAGGAGACTATAATATAATACTTATAGGAGCGCCCGGTTCGGGAAAAACAACGATTGGAAAAGAGTTGTCTGCTCTTTTAAATGCGGAGCTTATCGACCTCGATGCAGAGATAGAAAAAAAAGAAAAACTACAGATAAAAGACATTTTTTCTTCCGACGGCGAGGATTACTTCCGCACTAAAGAAACTGAAATTTTTAAAGACAGCCTTAAAAATAAAGGATGTATAATAAGCACGGGCGGAGGAATAATAGAAAGGAACAATCTTTTGTCGCAAAAAGGTGAAAAAGATATAATTATATATATAAATACACCTTTTTCTGTTATTTCAAAGCGTATTGAAAATGACATTTCCCGACCTTTACTCTCTGAAAATGCTGTCGAAAAACTTCGTGTGCTGATGAATAAAAGGGAAAACCTTTATAAAACCAACTGCGATATTGAAATTATTGCAGATGGCACGGTCAAAGATGTAACTGTGTCGGTTATTGACGAAATAATAAAATACATTAACCAAAGATAACTTGCTGCATAAAATACCGTAGGAGGTATTTTTATGGCAGAAATGATAGTGTTTTATTCCTTTTTGAGCTTCCTTGCAATATACGGTTTTGTAAGCATAACCGTATACATAAGAAATCTGTTTGCCGATATTGGTATTATGAAAGGCAAAACAGTTTTTACTATAGTAGCATTAAAAAACGAAGAGGATAAAGCCGAGGGAATTATAAAATCCCTGCTTTTAAAGGCAAATGCATCAGATTCGGGAATATCGGATAACAGAATAATAGCTGTTGATTTAGGGTCATCCGATAAAACGGCAGAAATCATAAGAAAAATGGAAGCAGATAATACAGGTGTTAATCTTTTAACTCCCGAAGAACTTCCGGAATACATAAAAGGCAGTGTAGTATAAGAAATGGATAACGAATTATACACCCTTGAGGGTGTAGTGGAAGAAATTATTTATATGAATGAAGAGAATGGCTACACGGTTATGGACTTTGTATCAGAAAAAGAGCTCATAACCGTTGTGGGTATTCTTCCTTTTGTGTATGAGGGAGAAGAGCTTAAGGTTACGGGAAGATATATAGAACATCCCGAATACGGAGAACAGTTTAAAGCGGAAAGCTATGAAAAATGTATTCCCAAAACAGTGGGTGCAGTAATGGCATTTTTATCTTCGGGTGTAATTAAAGGTGTAAGAGCCGCAACTGCAGCAAAAATTATAGAAGAGTTCGGTAAAGACTCTTTGAATATAATAGCCGAAGACCCTGCAAAGCTTTCTAAAATAAGGGGGATTTCCAGAGCCAAAGCCTTGGAAATAGGAGATTCATACCGCGAAAAGAAAAATGTTACCGATATTATAATGTTTTTGCAGAAATATGATATTTCGGTAACTCTTGCAATGAAAATAAATAAAATTCTCGGCAATTCTCCGATAACTAAAATCGAAGAAAATCCATATATTCTGTGTGATTTTGTAGACGGCATATCTTTTGTTACAGCAGATAAAATTGCCTCGGGAATGAATATAGCCTCGAATGATAGAAGAAGAATTAAATCGGGTATTTGTTATTCTCTTAAAAATGCTGCGATGAACGGACATACCTATCTTCCTGAAGAAGAGGTTGTTAATTATACCGAAAGACTTCTTAATATAACTGCCACAGATGTTACAAATACTCTTATAAATTTAGCGGCAGACAGTAATATTTTTGTGGAAAACCATAACGGAGAAATAAGATATTTTCTTCCCTCTCTTTATGCGGCGGAAATAAATATTGCAAGAAAGCTTCTTGTTCTTTCCAAAACCGAGCAGAAAGAAAAATTCAGTGAAGAACTTTTTTTGGAAGTTGAAAAAGAATGTAATATTATTCTTTCAAAGCAACAGAAAGAAGCTTTAAAAGAGAGCCTTACAAACAGTGTTACAATAATTACAGGCGGTCCCGGCACAGGAAAAACAACCGTAATTAAAAGTATAATATCGGCTATGGAAATGAGGGGATATAAAGTAACTCTTACCGCTCCTACGGGCAGGGCCGCAAAAAGAATAAGCGAAGTAACAAAAAAAGATGCGGCAACCATTCACCGTCTGCTTGAGGTAAGCTTTTCTTCGGGCGGAAAAGACCGCTTTGTGAAAAACGAGCAGAATCCCATAAATACCGATATGATAATAATAGATGAAATGAGTATGGTAGATGCGGAGCTTATGAGCGCGCTTTTAAATGCGGTAAGAAGCGGTACCAGAATAGTAATGGTGGGAGATATAAATCAATTGCCCTCGGTTGGTGCAGGCGATGTTCTTAAGGATATAATAAATTCAGGAGCTTTTGCTTGTGTTTATTTAAAAGAAATATTCCGCCAGGCAGAGGAAAGTATGATTGTTTCGAATGCACATAAAATACTTGATGGCAGCTTTCCCGAGGTTTCGGGCAAAACGGGAGATTTCTTTATTATAAAAAGAAATAACGCGGAAGATGTGGCAAAAGAGGTTATAAGTCTTTTAAAGACAAGACTTCCGGGATATCTTAATACAGACAATAAAATGGCAATTCAGGTTTTAGCACCCATGAAGAAAACGGTTATGGGAACAATAAGCTTTAATCAGATGCTTCAAAAAGAGCTGAATCCTCCTTCAAAATTCAAAAGAGAGCGTCAATGGGGGAAATATACTTTTCGCGAGGGAGACCGCGTAATACAGACCAAAAATAATTATGATATTGAATGGACGGATAAGAACGGATTAGAGGGAACAGGAATATTCAACGGAGATACAGGAATAATCACCTCGATAGATAAGGCAGGGGGCGGAATAACCATTGATTTTTATGACGGTAAAACTGCGTTTTATACCTCTGAATATCTTGAAGATATAGACCTTTCTTATGCAATAACCGTTCATAAAAGTCAGGGATGTGAGTTTGATGCTGTAGTTCTTCCTCTTCTTTACGGACCCGATAATCTGCTTTTCAGAAATCTTCTTTATACGGCAGTAACAAGAGCAAAATCTCTTGTGGTTATTACGGGAAGTGAGGAATGTGTTAAAAGAATGATTTCAAATAACAGGGAAACTGTTCGTCTTACAACCTTGAAGCAGAGGATAGGTAAGGGAATATGATTAATTTTCTTAGTATTTTATTACCCGGGAAATGTATGTTTTGCGAAAAGGAAATGAGAATATCAAAAGACAAGCCGTATTGTTCCAGATGTTGGTTTCTTCTTGAAAGAAAGGAAAACAAGAGATGCCTTATCTGTCAGAGAGAGCTTTTCGGTGCAGGTGATTTGAAAATATGCCGTATCTGTAATTCCAACAAAATAAAGTTTGATGTTAATTATGCCCCCTTTACATATAAGGGTGTAATAGAAAGTGCGGTTAAAAGATTTAAATTTGCGGGCAGAATGTGGTACGGCAAGCATTTTGCAAAAATGTTGGCAGAAGAGCTTTCGGATAAAAATCTTAATATTGATTATATAGTATATCCGCCGATAAACCGTAAAACCAGGTTGGAGCGAAGATACAATCAGTCAGAAATTCTTGCAAAGAATCTGTCGAAAATTGTAAAAATTCCTTATATAAGAAACGGAATTTATAAAACAAGACAGAATGAAAAACAAAGCAGGCAGAATTTCAAAACAAGATTTTCAAATGTGCGCGGAGTATTTAAGTTGAGCAAAAAAGCGGAAAATCTTATCAAAAATAAAAATATTCTCTTTGTTGACGATATATTAACAACCGGCGCAACCGCCTCGGAATGTGCGGGGATTCTAAAAAAAGCAGGTGCTTTAACGGTTGTTTCAACAACTATTGCAACAACAGAATAATATTTTTTAAAAAAGCACTTGTAATTTCTGGATTAAAGTGTTATAATATCGTAGTTAGAAGTAAAAACGGAGGAATTATAATGGAAGCTTTAAAAATTATTTTGATTATTTTACAGATTATAGTAACTGTAGGACTTATCGCAAGTGTACTTATGCAGCAAGGAAACAGCTATGGTCTTTCCGGAAGTATTGCCGGCGGTGCTGATACTTTCTTTGGTAAAAACAAAGGCAGAACTTTAGACGGCTTACTTAAGAAATTAACAAAAATAATGGCAGTTCTCTTTATTGTTTTATCTCTTGCATTAACATATCTCTATAAATAAGAAGAGATTAATATCAGGTAGTTGTCTATATTCCGCCGTAACTGTATAAGCAGACTGGCGGAATTTTTGTTATAAATACGGAGGACGATATGTGGTTAAGCAATGAATGGCAGGATTATGAGGTTATAGATACTGCAAACGGAGATAAGCTTGAAAGATGGGGAGACTTCTTTTTTATAAGACCCGACCCGCAGATTATCTGGCCTAAGAAAATTAATCCGTCTATGTGGAATAAAGCAAATGCGAAATATTTAAGAAGTAAAAAAGGCGGCGGCGAATGGAATTATCTTAAAGGTAAGCTTCCTGAAAAATGGAATATATCCTATAAAGATTTGAAATTCGTTATTAAGCCGACCGGCTTTAAGCATATGGGCATTTTCCCCGAACAGGCGGCAAACTGGGACTTTATAGCAGAAAAGGTAAAAAGCGAAGGCAGAAATATAAAAGTTTTAAATCTTTTCGGATATACAGGCGGTGCAACTCTTGCAGCTTTAAAAGCAGGTGCATCGGTTTGCCATGTTGATGCTTCTAAAGGTATTATGGCCTGGTGTAAGGAAAATGTTGAGCTTAACGGACTTTCGGGTGACCGTATAAGATATATTGTGGATGATGCCGCAAAATTTGTTGCAAGAGAAATAAAAAGAGGAAATAAATACGATGCCGTAATTATGGACCCTCCGTCCTACGGAAGAGGCCCGGGCGGTGAAGTATGGACTTTAGAAGATAAAATTTATTCTTTAACCGAGCTTTTATCGGATGTTTTGTCGGATAATCCCTCATTCTTTATCATCAATTCCTATACAACCGGACTTGCTCCGTCGGTAATAGGAAATATTCTTAAAATGACTGTCGGAGATAAATTCGGCGGTAAGGTTGAAGCAGGAGAGTTAGGGCTTCCTGTAGGAAATTCGGATTATGTTCTTCCTTGCGGCTCTACTGCGAGATGGACTAAATAACAGGGTGTTTGTATGATTAAAACAACAGGCTTAAGTTATAACTATGTAACCGAGGATAATGTTACAAATGTTCTTAAAGATGTTAATATAGAAATAAACGAGGGCGAATTTGTTGCGGTTTTGGGGCATAACGGCTCAGGTAAATCAACATTTGCCAAGCTTCTTAACGCAATACTTATTCCTACCGAGGGTAAGGTTATCGTAGATGGTATAGATACCTCGGATGAAAAAAATATTTTCGATATAAGAAAAAATGTTGGAATGGTTTTTCAAAATCCCGATAATCAGATTGTTGCGACAATAGTTGAAGAAGATGTTGCTTTCGCTCTTGAAAACCTAAACATTCCATCAGCCGAAATAAGACAAAGAGTTGACGAGGCACTTAAGGCAGTTGGTCTTTATGAATATAAAGACAGTGCTCCGGATAAGCTTTCGGGCGGACAGAAGCAAAGGGTTGCAATTGCGGGAGTTATTGCGTTGCGTCCCAAATATATAGTTCTTGATGAGCCTACTGCAATGCTCGACCCATCGGGCAGAGCTGAGGTTATGGAAATACTTAAAAAACTCAATAAAGAGTATAAAATAGCCGTAATATTAATTACTCATTATATGGAAGAGGCGGCAAGAGCCGACCGTGTAATTGTTATAGACGACGGAGTTGTTCTTTTAGACGATAAACCGGGCGATATTTTCAAAAATGTTGAGCTGATAAAGTCAATAGGTCTTGATGTTCCGCAAACAACCGAGCTGTTATACGAGTTGTATAAAGACGGAGTTAAAGTATCTTTTGAAAAGCTCAGTTTGTCCGAATGTGAAGAAGAACTTGAAAAAATGCTGGAGGCAGTAAATTGATATTAGAGGTTAAAAATCTTAATCATACATATATGTCGGGTACTGTTTTTTCTAAAACAGCCTTAACCGACATTAATTTCAGTGTAAAAAAGGGTGAATTTATCGGACTTATCGGTCATAGCGGTTCGGGTAAATCCACTCTTATTCAGCATCTTAACGGACTTTTGTCTCCCAATAGCGGTGAGGTTATAGTAGACGGCGTAAATATTTTTTCTGATAAAAAAACATTAAGAGAGGCACGGGCAAAAGTCGGACTTGTTTTTCAGTATCCCGAGCAACAGCTTTTTGAGGAAACAGTATTTAAAGATATAGCCTTCGGACCTAAAAATATGGGTATAGCCGAAGATGAAATAACCAAAAGAGTAAAACAAGCCTGCGAGCTTGCAGGAATAAATGAAAAGCTTCTTTCAAAATCTCCCTTTGAATTGTCGGGCGGTCAGAAAAGAAGAGTCGCAATCGCCGGGGTTGTTGCAATGAAGCCTCAGGTGCTTATACTTGACGAGCCGACGGCAGGTCTTGACCCCAAAGGCAGAAATAAAATATTAAACAGCATAAAAGCACTCCATTCTGCAACAGATATGACTGTTATACTGGTATCTCACAGTATGGAGGATATAGCAAATAATGTTGATCGTATAATGGTTATGAATCGCGGAAAGCTTGTTATGGATGATAAAAAAGAAAAAGTTTTTGAAAGAGCAGACGAGCTTAAAGCTATGGGACTTGGAATACCTATGGTTTCAGAGGTTTTTATGCGTCTTAAGCAAAAAGGGTATAATCTGCCCGACGGCATTTATACCGTAGAGCAGGCAAAAGAAGCAATAAAAAATATTATTAAGGAGGAAAGATAATGTTATCCGATATAACTTTAGGGCAGTATTATCCAACCTCTTCTCCTATTCATAAAATGGATGCTTCTGTTAAAATACTGCTCACATTAATATTTATGATTCTTATATTTTTTGTTGAGGGATTTATAGGTTATGCTGTAATCACTTTGTTTCTTTTAACAGTGCTTAAGGTTTCAAAAATCCCTGCAAAATTTATCTTTAAAGGCTTGAAGCCTGTCGCGGTGTTTTTGTTTTTCACCGTCTTTCTCAATATATTTATGACCAAGGGTGAAAAAGCATTTACATTTATTATCTGGGATGTTACCTATGAGGGAATATATACATCTATATTTATGGCACTAAGAATTATATTCCTTATTGTTGGAAGTACCTTTCTTACCTATACCACAACTCCTATTATGCTCACAGACGGAATAGAAAAGCTTTTAAAACCTTTTGTAAAGCTTGGTGTTCCCGCATATGAGCTTGCAATGATGATGAGTATTTCTTTAAGATTTATTCCTATCTTAATAGAAGAAACAGATAAAATTATGAAAGCACAGAAAGCAAGAGGTGCCGATTTTGAGAGCGGAGGAATAATAAAAAGAGGCAAAGCATTAATTCCCGTTCTTGTGCCCCTGTTTATAAGTGCATTTCGAAGAGCCGACGATTTAGCGGTTGCTATGGAGGCAAGATGCTATAACGGAAGCGGAAAACGCACAAGATTAAAGGAAACAAAACCGTCACTTTCCGATCTTAAAATCAGTATTGTGTTTGTTTTGTTTTTCGCAGCTGCTCTCATTCCGGGCATATTAAATTTTGATATAAGAGGTTTTTAAATTGAAAAACTTTCTTCTTGTTATGTCTTATAACGGTCAGCCATTTCACGGCTTTCAAAGTCAGCCTGACGGTTTAACCGTTCAGGATGCAGTAGAAAATGCCTTGTTTGTCTTAACAAAGGAAAAAATAAAAATAACAGGCTGCGGGAGAACAGATGCCGGTGTTCACGCAGTTAATTATCATTTTAATTTCAAAAGTAATACTTCCATTCCCGAAGAGTCTTTTCCACTGGCGTTAAATGCCAATCTGCCCGACGCAATTGCGGTTAAAAGCTGTCGTGTAGTTCCGGACGATTTTCATTCAGGCTTTGATGCAGTAAAAAAAACATATACTTATAAAATTCATAATTCGCCTATAAGGAATCCCTTTTTAGATGGCTTTGCCTGGTTTTATCCGGGAAAGCTCGATGTTTTAAAAATGAAAAAAGCCGCTGAGTATATAGTTGGTGAACACGATTTCAAAGCATTTATGGCACAGGGCGGAACTGTTAAAACTACTGTAAGAAAAGTGTTTTCCATAGATATAAAAAAAGATGAAGATTTAATTTCGATAGCGGTTACGGGAAACGGATTTTTATATAATATGGTAAGAATTATAACGGGAACTCTTATTACGGCAGGAGCGGGAAGAATTAATCCCGAAGATGTTGAAAAAATAATCAGTTCAAAAAACAGAGAAAATGCAGGACCTACCGCACCGGCGTGCGGATTATATCTTAGCGAGGTATTTTACGGGTGAGAAACGAAGCGAGAAAAAAAAGAAAACAAAAAGCAAGAAAAATAAAAATAATAACAGCAGGTATAGTTTTATTACTATGCCTTTTCGGTTGGCTTATAACAAACAGTCAGTTTGTAAAAGGCCTTATATATAAAGACAGCAGTTTTGAAAAAAATACAGTTCTTTCGGTGGATGAAAGTATATCGGGAGATTATACCGTTTTCGGCGATGATATTTTATTTACAACCAAAAACGGACTTTGTCTTTACAGTATGGACGGAAAGCTTATCCATACAAATAATTATGACGAAATTTCTACGGTTATTTCCAAATTTGCCAATCCTGTTGTAAGAGTATCGGGCGAGGTTATAACCGCATTTGATAAAGAGGGCAGAGAGCTTGTTATATTCAATAACAAAAGGGTAATAAACAAAGCAGAAACCGAATATAATATTCAGACTGTAAAAGTGTTCAATAACGGTGGTTTTGCTGCAATAACAGCAGATGCAGGCGCTAAAAATCAAATGATTTTATTCGGAAAAACCGGAAAAAAAGAGTTTGTATGGCATTCGGGCGGAGATAATATTGTAGATGCGGCTGTAACCGACGACGGCAATACAATTGCAGTTTTATCTGCCGAGCTTGTTTCGGGAGCGCTTAATACAAAAGTTCTTTTCTTTAAAAAAGGCGAAGCAGAGCCTTACGCGACAAAAAAATATGATAATGTATTGATAACAAACATAAACTTTACAAAAGGAACGAATCTCACCGCCATTTCTGATTCTGCAATTTATTACATAAACGGTGCGGGAGAAGAAAAAAACTGTTATTCATTTAATGGCAAATTCCTGTCAGCCTTCAAGCTTATTGATAACGGAAGCTGTATACTCAATTTCTCAAGTATTTCAGACTCTTCCAATCATACCGAAATTGTAAGTAAAAACGGAAAGCTTAAAGGAAGCTATAACAGTGATAAAACGGTAAAATCAATAGATTATAAAAATAATAATATACTTCTTGTTCATGAAAATACCGCCGATATAATTTCTATGAGAGGCAATCGTATACGCAGTATCAATTACGGCCGCGAGGTTGAAGATATGCTTTTTATAGGCAGAAATAAAATACTTATAGTCGGCAAATCGGAAGTAAAAATAATAAGGTAGGTAATAATATGAGCGGTATAACCATAACCGGTACGGCAATAGTTATTGTGCTTGCGCTTTTCCTTGTTTACGGAATGAAAATGGGACTTGTAAAAGCTGTTTTTGATTTGTTTTCGTTTTTTTTCACGGGAATTCTTACATGGCTTTTGTATCCTGTTGTTGCGGGATGGCTTATAAAAACTCCCTTTTATCCATTTCTTAACAATCTTATTCAGACAACTTTATCAGATAATGTTACTCTCGGCGAAAGTCTGCCCGAATTTTTTATAAGTCTGCCTGCGTTTATGAAAGATTCCATAATGGAAAGTTCAAAACAGGCATTCGATTCTCTTATTGAGTCCACTTCAGAAGCTATGACAATACTTGTAATAAATATAATAAGTATAGTGGCATTGTTTTTAATCGTTCGTCTTCTTGCACTTTTCTTAAAGAAATATGCAGGCAAAATAAATAAGATAATTCTTGTAGGAACAGTAAACAAAATACTCGGAGCGGCATTTGGTTTTGTTCAGGGATATTTTGTTGTATGTCTGCTTCTTCTTATCATCTCGCTTTTCCCGGCAGGAGGACTTCACAACCGAATTTCAAAGGACTTGGAAAAATCATATGTGTCGGGAATAATGTTTAGCGACAATTCAGATGTATTTAAAATAAAATCACGATATATTGAAATTAAAGGAGAATAATATGACAGATATAGAAAAAATGAAATTAAGTGAATTAAAAGA
>JAZOOC010000121.1:0-6551 GCA_045654825.1 Clostridia bacterium
AATTCCATTTTAAACTCCTTATTAATCTTTGCTTTTATATTTTACTATTTTTAAATTTTCTTGTCAACCTATTGTAATTTAATGAAATAAAATATATAATATCATTTAGTATTTTGTATAGAGGAGTATTATGGATAGAAAAACCTATAAAAAACTTGAATTTGATATCATATTAAATAAACTTGCAGAGGCAGCTGTAACAGAAGAGGGGAAAAAGAGAGCGTTAGATACAGAACCTTTTACAGACCCTGTTGAACTTAATATTTCCTTAAATGAACTATCTCAAGCGCAGTCATTGATTTTAAGACGCGGAAATCCTCCAATCAATTCTGTTAATGATGTTCTTTTGTATATTAAACGGCTTAATATAAGTGCAACTTTGAGAGAAAAAGAACTTCTTGATATAGCTCGTCTTCTTAACACTGCACGCAGACTTAAAGACTATGCTTCTGAAGATACTGAACTTTCTATGTATTTCGATAGTATAATACCCTTGAAAAATCTTGAAGATGAAATTACAGTTAAAATTATTTCAGAAGGTGAAATCGCTGATAATGCGAGTGTTAAATTATCGTCTATAAGAAGAAAGATTAAGTCCACTCACGATAAAATAAGAGATATATTAAATAAATATATTACTTCGCCGCAATACCAGAAATATTTACAGGATTGTGTTGTTACCATGCGTGGTGACCGTCTTGTTTTGCCAGTGAAGATTGAAAATAAAAGTAATATACCGGGAATTATTCACGATACTTCTACTTCAGGTTCTACTGTGTTTATAGAACCAATGCCTGCTGTAAATGTAAATAATGAATTAAAAGAGCTTTTTTCTCAAGAAGCTGATGAAATTGAAAGAATCCTTTATGAACTCAGCGCAAAAGCTTCAGAGCATAGAGAAGCAATTCTTAATAATTATGAACTTATATGCGATCTTGATTATATTTTTGCCAAAGCAAAACTTTCGGTATATATGAAAGCTACTTTACCTAAAATTAATCATAATGGTATTCTTGATTTAAAGAAAGCAAGGCATCCACTCATAGCTGCCGATGTAGTTGTACCGATTAATGTTAATATTGGTAAAGAATATGATACCTTAATAATTACAGGTCCGAACACCGGCGGAAAAACTGTATCTTTGAAAACAGTAGGACTGTGTTCGCTTATGGCTTTATCAGGCATGATGATACCTGCATCAGATAATAGTGAAGTTCCTTTTTATAAAAATATATTTGCTGATATTGGTGATGAACAAAGTATAACTCAGTCTTTATCCACATTTTCTTCCCATATGACAAATATAGTTAAAATTACAGAAAACGCAGAGAAGGATACTCTTGTTTTGCTTGACGAATTAGGAGCGGGAACTGATCCCGTAGAAGGTGCATCGCTTGCAATCGGTGTTATAGAATATTTAAGAGATAAAGGCGCATCCGTTATGGCAACAACACATTATAGCGAATTGAAATTATATGCGCTATCAACAAAAGGTGTTCAGAATGCGGGCTGTGAATTTGATGTTGAAACCTTAAGACCCACATATAAACTTCTTGTAGGTATTCCCGGCAAAAGTAACGCTTTCGCAATATCTGAAAAAATCGGAATTAACACTGATATTATTAATAAAGCTAAAGCTCATCTTACTGATGACAACATTAAATTTGAAGATGTTTTATCAGAAATTGAAGATACAAGAAAAATGCTCGAAAATGAAAAGCAGCTCACTCTTAAATATAAAAATGAAATAGATGATTTAAGAGAAAAGCTTTCCAAACAAAAAACTAAGAGCGAAGAACAATATGCAGAAATAATAAATAGAGCAAATATTGAAGCAAAAGAAATTCTTGAAGATGCAAAAGAAACGGCAGATAACTATATTAAAGAACTGCAGAAACTAAAAAAAGCAGAGAGTCAAAGAGAATTTGACCGTCAGGCTTCAAAAACAAGAGAAGGATTAGCATCTAAAATTAAAAACAGACAGAAAGAAATTTCGTCACCCGGCAAAAAGGGATATAAAACAGTGTCGGCCGATAAATTGATACCCGGAACATCTGTAATATTAATTGAACATGAACAAAATGCAACTGTTATAACGACTCCCGACAAAGAGGGTAATTTAACTGTTATGGCAGGAATTTTAAAAATTAATGTTAATATTAAAGATATTGCTTTGGGTGTTGACAATGATAAGCCGTCACAGGTATATACAGCGAGCAAAAAGCTTGAAATTAAAAATACCGGAAGAGCTGCTACAGAAATCGATTTGCGGGGAATGACGGTTACAGACGCTGTAATGGATACAGAGAAATTTCTTGATGATGCTATGATATTAAGACTCGAAAAAGTAGCGATTATCCACGGCAAGGGTACTGGTGCATTACGCTCTGCAATTCATAGTATGCTTAAAACAAATAAGATGGTGAAGTCTTTTCGCTTGGGTAAATATGGTGAAGGCGAAGATGGCATTACTATTGTAGAATTAAAAAAATAAAGGTGAATCATATGATTACAGATAAAATCAATTCAATTGATATGAACGAAATTGAAAGTGAAATTTTAGAACTCACTGAATATATAAAAGCAGATGATTATGACGGAGCACGGGAAATAGTTGACGAGCTTTTAGAAAAATGCGATGGTATATATTGTGAAGATGAAAACGAAAGATATTTTTGTTTTGATTCTCCCTTGCATTTTTATCTGTACGATTATAAATTATCTTCTAAAAAGATGATTAAGCGCAGCAAGATAGATTACCGTACATTGTATCTTTGTAGTGCGCATATATATTATGCTTACGAAGAATATGAAAAAGCCGAAGATGAATTAAGAAACGCTTTGTATTGGAATCCTGTAGATTTCAATGTTTTCTCTGAACTTATGAATCTTTATTTCAAAACGAACCAGGAAAATAAATTGTTAATTATTCTTAAAGCTATGCGTTCTTATATTCTTAACAAAGACATGCTTTCCTGCTATTTTGCAGGTCTGGGAAGATATTATTTTGAGAAGCAAAACTATCCCGTTTCTCTCGCACTTTATTATGCAGCCGAATATAATGGAACAAATTTATCAACTGAAGAAGCAATTGACAACATAATTAAAGCAAACGGTCAAACTCCGGTTCCTCCCGAAATTGAAGAGATTAAAGAAATACTTAAAAAGGACAATTTGGAATACGGACTTGATACAGAGGTTTTGACAATGATATATGATTTATCCTTTGAATTGCAGAATAGAAAAAATTTAGACGGTGCTAAATATTGTCTTCAAGTATTATATGATCTGACAGAGGATGATAAGTATCAGAGAGAAATAGATTTTATAGAAAATAATGAAAATTAATTTTTTTAGAAAATCTATTGACATTTTTTTAAAAAATGTTATAATAATAGTAATCATTATTATTTGCGAGGTGAGATAATGAGTATTACAAAAAGAAGTAAACAGAAGGATGCAATATTAGAAACTTTAAAAAATACAAAATGCCATCCTACAGCTGATTGGGTTTATACAGAGGTAAGGAAGTCTATACCTAATATCAGCCTTGGAACTGTTTACAGAAATTTATCTAAAATGTCTGAAGAGGGGATTATTAAAAAATTAATTCTTGGAACTTCATCAGAACATTTTGATGGTGATATATCACCTCATTATCATATATCTTGCGTTGATTGCAATAAAATTTTCGATATTCACGAGAAGCCGGTAATTGATATAAATAAATGGGCATCAGAGCTTTTTAGCGGTGAAATTTATGAACACTATACTGTTTTTGCAGGAAAATGTTCATCATGTATTAATAAATCAAATTAAATGGAGGAATTTATTATGAAAAAATTTGTATGTTCAGTATGTGGGTATGTTCATGAAGGTGAATCTGCTCCTGAAAAATGTCCGGTATGTAAAGTGCCGGCTGAAAAATTTAAAGAAATGGCAGAGAATGCACCTCTTGCTGCAGAACACGAATATGGCGTTTATGCAAAAACTGTTAAAAATAATCCTGATATATCTGATGAAGATAAAAAATATATATTTGAACAGTTGATGGCTAATTTTAACGGTGAATGTGCTGAAGTTGGTATGTATCTTTGTATGGCAAGAATTGCTCATCGTGAAGGATATCCTGAAGTTGGACTTTACTGGGAAAAAGCTGCATATGAAGAAGCAGAGCATGCCGCTAAATTTGCAGAGCTTTTAGGCGAAGATTTAGAGCCTAATATGAAAGTAACAACAAAAGATAACTTAAAATGGAGAGTTGACTGTGAATATGGTGCAACACAGGGGAAATTCGATTTAGCATCTTGTGCTAAAAAGAACGGACTTGATGCAATTCACGATACTGTTCATGAAATGGCAAGAGACGAAGCTCGACACGGCAAAGGTCTTGAAGGACTTTTAAAACGTTACTTTGGTTAATATAAAATAAGGGTTTGGAGCAGTTCCAAACCCTTTATTTATGTAGTTTTCCAATTTTACATGACGAGACCATTTTCTTAATGTTTCGCAATGAGTATTTATGCGTATTACTAGGTAAAGTTGTGAAATGCTTGGGAAATTGCTTTTTTTTAAAGCCTAATTCTAATTTTTTTAAAGATTTTTCTATCAAAATAGCTACTTTTATGAAAATTTATTATAAAATTCTAAAATATTACAAAAAATCTCTTGTATTCTGTCAAAAAGTATGATAGAATGTAAGAAAAATTGTAAGGAGGGTATTCATTATGAATAAAACTGAACTTGTAGCATTAATGGCTGAAGAAGCTGGTTTATCCAAAAAAGATGCTGAAAAAGCATTAAACGCTTTCATCGGTGGTGTTCAGAAAGCTGTTAAAGCTGGAGACAAAGTTTCTTTAATCGGCTTTGGTACATTTGAAGCTCGTGAAAGAGCAGCTCGTGAGGGTAAAAATCCTCAGACAGGCGCTAAAATCAAAATCGCTGCTTGCAAAGTTCCCGCTTTTAAAGCAGGTAAAGCTTTCAAAGATTTAGTAAAATAATTTAATGATTAAGGAGTGAATCAAAATGATTCGCTCCTTATTTCGTATTAGTATTCGTATGTAGAATAAAAACCCATTTATTTTCATTTATGGCAGTAGTATATTTAAAGCTGCGGTTTCTTCGGGAAGAGTTTCGATTTTACCGTCGGGCATAAATTCAAGAAGAAAAGTATGTGGTTTATCCAATACTGAAATATATTTTTCCCATATTTCTATGCCGTCCTTTAATGGGTATTTTTCTTTTCCCTCCCAGTTAAAAATATGAATATGAGTTATCCAGGGAAGAAGCAGTTTGATACACTCAAGATTATATTCAAAGCTTTTAAACTGGTTTGGTTGCCAATACATAAGAAAATGCTTGGAATTTATCTCTTCCATAAGCGCTTTTGCAGCATCTTTGTCATCAGTAAGAGTATTGTTGTGACATTCCATACATAAATAAACATCGTTTTCTTCTGCAATTTTTGCAGCTTCTTTGCAAATAGCATAGAATTCTTTTTTGTACTCGTCTGTGAATTCGGCAGAGCCGATATTTCCGCACCATAACCTTAATATGTCTGTACCAAGAATTTTTGCAGCTTTTATGTAATCTGAAAGCTCAGAATTATCATTAACACCAAGTCTGAAATATGTTCCGTATGAAGAGCATATAATATCATTTTCTTTCTGTAATTTTGCAATATCGTTCAATCTTTCAATATCATTTACAGGCGCGTGAACATCGCTGCCCCATTCAATGAATTTAAGTCCGTTAGCTTTACATTCTTTTATAATTTGCTGATAGGAAAGCTCTCTGAATGAAACAGATACCAACCCTTTATTATGTTTTATCATAATATCACTCCTCTTAAGAATTATATCATATTTAAATAATTATAGCAATTCTTTTATAAATACATTTTATATTTTTATGAACATTCTAAAATATACTAAAAGGCACCGCAGGCTTGCGGTGCCTTTTAGTCATTTAACTTTCAAAGTCCTCTAGAAATTCGAGCATTGCATTCTGACTTCCGAATTCAATACCGCTTTTTAATAATTCTACTTCATCCTCATACATTCCTTTTAAATTTATTTTAATCTTTTTTAATGGCTTTTGAGGATATTTCTCGCAAAAAACATATAAGTCATTATCATTAAGCTTTATGCGATAATGCTGGTCACATTTTACTGTTTCGTTTATATCTGCGTTAAGGCAATTATCATCATAAGTTAATGAATTAAACTCAGCGTTAGTGCTGATTACATCTTCTACACTTCTTCCAATAAATTCAAATGGTATTTTCTCTTCAGTTACTTCTGAATGCCCGCAAGTATAATGATGGGTTATTTTATAAGTTCCCTTTGTAATAATATCCGCATTTACTTGCTGTTTTGAAGGTATAACTGAAACTGTTTCGGATTTCATAGAATTATATCCAAGATATAAAAACACACTTAAAATTATCAAAATAGATAAACCAATAACCGTTTTTTTGACTCTTTTTTTTCTTTTGTATTCATTATAAAACATAATATCACTTCCGTTATTACATATTATTTACAAAAAAT